>CAJFVQ010000009.1 GCA_904420535.1 Candidatus Cryptoclostridium obscurum | reverse complement strand
TTCCCGAAAACTGCCAGGATCCACAATAAAATCTATTCTCTGGCGGGCATTCAAACGAAAATGATGCCCACAACGGCAAACGTAATGGTGTTCCATCAAAAAGGATTCACCAATCATGGCCTTGCATTGAGGACATTTTACGGTAGGTTCTGCAGCAACCGCCACCGCTTCATTGGGAATTTTAGGCGAGAGTCCTCCCGGTTCCAGTTCATTTTTTGGTTTGCGAAAAATACCTTGTAATTTCATGGGAATCAGTCTTCACCCCACTTTGCCATAAAATCCGTATCATAATCCCCCTTCTGGAAGGATGGGTCACTTACAATGTCAATTTGATCCTCAATATTATTTGGCACCCCGTCAATGACCAATTCACAAAGGGCAGACTTCATTTTGCGAATGGCATCTTTTCTGGTTTTAGCATGGACGATCAGCTTCCCAATCAAAGAATCATAATAGTGAGGGATTTCGCATCCCTGGTACAAGCCTGTATCAAATCTCACTTGAGGACCGCCAGGAATGTGCAGAAACGGAACTCTCCCCGCTCCTTTGGCGTTGATACGACATTCGATGGAAGCGCCGTTCAGACGGATATCCTCCTGCTTAAAATCGAGAGGCACGCCTGCGGCGATACGGATCTGCCATTGGGCTAAGTCGATATCGGCGACCTGTTCGGTCACAGGATGTTCCACCTGTAAACGGGTGTTTACTTCCATAAAATAAAAATTCTTCTCTTTGTCAAGAAGGAATTCCACGGTTCCCGCGTTGACATAATGTGCCGCTTTCATCGCTTTCATGGCGGCGTCCATCATTCTACCCCGCAGTTCCGGAGTCATGGCAGGAGAAGGGGATTCCTCCAATAATTTTTGATGATGCATCTGGATGGAACATTCCCGTTCTCCCAAACAAACGATATTGCCTTTTTCATCGGCCAACATCTGCATCTCCACATGTTTTACCGGAGAAAGATATTTTTCCATATAAATACTGCCATCGCCGAAAGCTTGCAAGGCTTCTTCGGAAGCAGCAAAAAAAGAATGTTCCAAATCATCGGCCGATTCTACCAAACGAATACCTTTGCCGCCTCCGCCGGAACGGGCTTTAATCAGCAAAGGATAACCGATACGAGCCCCTTCTCTTTGGGCCTCAGCGACAGTAGATACGAGATCACAGCCGGGTACTACGGGCACTCCTGCGTCGCGCATCATACGACGAGCAGCATCCTTATCCCCCATTTTGGCAATGATATCGCCAGAGGGACCAATAAAGACAATACCATGCTTTTGGCACAAACGGGCAAAATCCGCATTTTCGGAAAGAAAACCATACCCTGGGTGAATGGCCTGGGCGCCGGTGAGCAATGCCGCACTGATGATATTCTGTTGATTCAAATAGCTTTCCCCGGCGGGAGCAGGACCAATGCAAATACACTCATCGGCCAGGGCCGCATGGATGGACTCCGCATCAGCGCTGGAGTAAACCGCCACCGTAGAGATTCCCATATCTTTACAGGCACGAATGATCCGCACTGCGATTTCGCCACGGTTTGCAATTAATATTTTAGAAAACAATAGCTCACTTCCTCATAATCGCAAAGGAAAATTCTCCGCTGACGCAAAGCTTTCCATTGACATACCCCTTGCCGCTGGCAAAATAAAAAGGTTTTCTCACTTTGGTAATTTCACATTTGGTCTCAAAAATATCGCCAGGCATTACGGGGTTCTTAAAACGAACATTGTTCATACTGGTGAAATAAGGGGTCGCTCCCTGAGATTCCCCTTCGGCCAAAAGTACACAAGTAGCCTGGGCCATCATCTCGCAAAGGATCACTCCGGGAACCACAGGGTTGCCAGGAAAATGCCCCTGCAAAAACCATTCGTCGCCACGAACATGATATTTCCCCTGGGCAACGCCATCGACTACTTCCGCTTCCTCCACCAGAAGCATATTGTCCCGATGGGGAATGATTTTTTTGATTTCTTCCTGATTCATTGAATCACCTCATCCGAAGCAGGGGTTGACCGTATTCCACCACCTGCTTGTTACCGACACATATTTCCACGATCACACCGTCTTGCTCGGCAGTGATCTCATTCATCAGTTTCATAGCTTCGATAATGCAAAGGACATCGCCTTTTTTCACATGATCTCCGACTTCTACAAAGTTTTTCGCATCGGGAGCAGGGGCAGCATAAAACACGCCCACGGTCGGTGAAGTCACGGTGACAAGGTCAGAAGGAGTTTCTTCTGCTGATGTCACTTCCGCTTCCGCCGTTCCGGAAGAAGCCACTGACACTGCCACCGGGGCCACCGGAGCAGCAGCGGACGGAACCGCCACGCTCTGGCGTTCCATTTTAATGGAACATCCATCTTCCACAATTTCCAATAATGTTAAATCAGCGTCGTTCATCACCTGAGCGAGGCCGCGAATGCGTTTCATATCCATGGTTAATCCACCACCTTTTTCAAAGCCAAGCAACCATTATGTCCGCCAAATCCCAAAGAAGTTGAGAGTGCCAATTCAATCTCAGCTTTACGGGCCTTATTGGGAACATAATCCAGATCACAATCGGGATCCGGCTCCTGATAATTAATGGTAGGAGGAACCATTCCGTTTTTCAGAGCCAAGGTAGCTACAATCGCTTCTACAGCACCGGCAGCACCCAACATATGCCCGGTCATGGATTTGCTCGAGCTGATCAACGCCCGTTCGGCCTTTTCCCCAAGGGCTTTTTTAATAGCGATGGTTTCCGTTTTATCGTTCATTGGGGTACTGGTGCCATGGGCATTGATATAAATTTTATCCGTATCCAATCCCGATTCCGCTACAGCGTCGGCAATAGCACGAGAACTGGCAATGGCTTCAGGATGGGGAGCCGTGACGTGGTAAGCGTCACAAGTTGAGCCATAACCACAAAGTTCCGCATAAATTTCGGCACCACGGGCCTTGGCATGTTCATATTCTTCCAATACCAGAGCACCGCTGCCCTCTCCCATCACAAACCCACTACGCCGTTTGTCAAAGGGCACCGAAGCGCAGGATGGATCATTGTGGGTACAAAGGGCCATACAATTGGTAAATCCCGCCAGTGCAATGGGAGTAATAGCTGCCTCAGAGCCGCCTGCGATGATGGCGTCAGCATAGCCATGGCGGATGGCGCGATAGGCCTCACCCACAGCATTGGTGCTCGTGGCACACGCCGTGGTCACTGGTAAACACGGTCCTTGGGCCTGATATCGAATGGCAATATTACCCGCTGCCATATTGGCGATGAGCATAGTAATAAAATAAGGCGATACCTTGCGGGGCCCTTTTTCCTTTAATTTTACAACCTCTTCGGAAATGGTGTTCAAACCGCCGATGCCGGAACCGAAATAGACGCCAAAACGATCAGAGTCAATCGTGCCTTCAATGCCGCTGTCCTCCACGGCCTGAACCGCCGCGGCCATGGCGTAATGGCAAAAAAGATCGTTTTTCCGAATGAAATTTTTATCCATATATAGGGAGGCATCAAAATCTTTCACCTCTGCTGCGATCTTTACACGGTAATTTTCCGTATCGAAGTGAGTCAGAGGACCGATGCCGTTTTTTCCTTCAATCAAGTGATTCCAAAATGTCTCGACATCATTGCCGATGGGGGTCACTGCGCCGAGACCGGTGATTACTACTCTTCTCATACTACCTCCATCACATTGCCGTGCCGCCGTCGACACGGATCACTTCTCCGGTGATATAATTGGCCTTGTCGGTGGCCAAAAAAACAGCCAGTTCTGCAATATCATCGGGGGTCCCCATGTGCCCCATGGGGATCATGGCACTGAGTTTTTCTTCATCCATGGGCAGATCCGCAGTCATATCAGTGGCGATAAAGCCCGGCGCAATGGCATTACAACAAACGCCGCGGCTCGCTAATTCTCTGGCCACAGATTTTGTCAACCCAACGATCCCAGCTTTTGACGCCGCATAATTGGCCTGCCCGGGATTACCGATCAACCCTGCCACAGAACTGATATTGATAATTTTTCCTGCCTTCTTCTTCATAAAATGAGAATAGCAGTGTTTGATCATATGAAATACGCCCTTTAAATTAACATCGATCACGGCGTCAAAATCGGCCTCTTTCATGGCCAGGACGACTTTATCCTTGGTAATACCGGCATTGTTCACCAAAATATCAATGCCGCCCATTTCTTTGATGATCTCGCCAACCACCTCTTTGGTGGCGTTAAAATCTGTTACGTCACATTGTTTGTAAATCGCGGTACGCCCCAAAGCCCGCACTTCTTCTGCCGCGGCTTCTCCCTGTTCTTGAGGAGCCACGTCAAGAAGGGCCACATTTGCCCCGTTTTCCGCCATTTTTAAGGCAATAGCTTTACCGATGCCCCGGGCAGCCCCGGTAATTACGGCAACTTTATGTTCAAGCATTGTTTTTCACCGCCTCTACTGTCGCTTCATAGCTTGCCCGATCTTCCACATGGTATGTCGTAACGGAAGGGTCAATTTTACCGATGAACCCGCACAAAGTTTTTCCCGCACCGACTTCAATAAAGGTATCCACCCCCTGGGAGATCATGGTTTCCACGATCTTCTGCCAGCGAACGGGATTTTTCACCTGAAGTGCCAACAACTCTCTGACGTTTTCTTCATATGGAGCCGCGCTGTAATTGGCATATACAGGTAAGGAAGGTGTTTTGATCTCTATGGTTTCCATAAAACCCGCCAAGCCGTCGGCGGCTTCCGCCATATAAGGCGTATGAAAACCACCGCTTACCGCCAAAGGCACGCATCTGCCGCCGGCGGCTTTGATCTCAACTTTAAAAGGAGTCATTTCCTCTTTTAATCCAGCTACCACCAGCTGTCCGGGACAATTATAATTGACTGGATAAATATGTTCATAATTCTGGCAAACTGCTTCTACTGCTTCGTTAGAGAGTTTTATCACTGCCAGCATAGCAGTATCAACTTTTTCCGCGGCAGCTTGCATCAGTTCGCCCCGTTTCGCCACAAGGCGAAATCCATCTTCTTCACTATAAGCTCCGGCAAAGGTCAAAGCGGCCAACTCTCCCAACGAGAATCCCGCCACCATATCCGGCACAATTCCCGCTTCCCGCAAAGCCACAGCAGCAGCCAAGTCCGTACAATAAAGACAAGGCTGCGTATGAACGGTACGATTTAATTCCTCTTTGGGGCCGTCAAAACACCGAGAGATAATGCCAGGTCGCAAGGATTCCGCAGTGGTGAAAACGTCTTTGGCGGCAGCACTTACCTCTGTTAATTCCTTGCCCATGCCTACATACTGCGCCCCCTGACCGGAGAAAACAAATGCTATTTTACCCATTTTGTCGCTCCATTCAAAACAGTTTCCGCTTCCTTAAAAATTTCACGGATAATTTCGGCTGCGGGCTGCTCTTTTTTCACCATGGCGGCAACTTGTCCCGCCAAAAAACAGCCTTTGGCTTCATCGCCTTCAACAGCGGCCAAACGCAGCGCGCCGCTTGCCATGGATTCCAAAGTATCGTCGGAAACGGAAGAATCGTACTCCAGCTTGGCATATTGACGGGAAAATGGTGTTTTCAAACTGCGTACAGGATGCCCCAAACGACGTCCAGTGGTGATGGTGTCAATATCCTTTGCCTTTAAAACTTTGTTCTTATAATTCTGATGGACACCGCATTCCGAGGCAACAAGGAAACGAGTGCCCAACTGCACCCCTACGGCTCCTAACATAAATGCCGCGGCAACGCCGCGTCCGTCGGCGATGCCGCCGGCGGCAATGACCGGAAGATCCGTCGTATCACAAATTTGGGGAACCAAAGCCATGGTGGTAAGATCTCCCACATGACCGCCGGATTCCCCGCCTTCTGCAATGATGGCGGAAGCACCGGCTCTGGTCATCATTTTGGCCAAGGCCACCGAAGCTACCACGGGAATGATCTTGATTCCCGCATCTTGCCAAGCTTTCATATATTTTCCGGGACTTCCCGCGCCAGTCGTTACCACAGGAACTTTTTCTTCCGCCAAAATCGCCGCCACTTCGTCGACGTATGGACTCATCAACATTACATTAACGCCAAAGGGTTTGTCCGTAAGAGAACGCGCCGTTCGAATCTGTTCCCGTACGTAAGCAGCGTCGGCATTCATGGCTGAAATAATGCCAAGACCGCCGCCGTTTGAAACGGCGGCCGCCAGTTTTCCATCAGCAATCCAGGCCATGCCTCCCTGAAAAATAGGGTATTCAATGCCCAGTAAATCACAGATTTCCGTTTTTATCATGATATTTCCTGCTTTAATTCTGTTTGGATTCGATGAATTTCACCAATTCGCCGACAGTGGAAAGTTTTTCTTCCATTTCCAATTCATCCATATCCAATTTTTCTTCCAATTCCATGACCATTTCCACAGTTTCCAAGGAGTCGATACCAAGACTGTCCAAAGTGGTATCTTCCGTAATGGTGCTGGCATCTACGTCACAATGGTCAACCAATACTTCTACAACAGTTTCAAAAATCATAATGCTTCCTCCAAAATCATTTTTAAATTTCATTATATAATTATCTTATCAAAACCGCCAAAGCGGACTTGATGTAACCAACTACTTTTAGATCTACAATTTTTTGGCGCAGCCTGCAATTAATTCTGTTGAAATATAAGTACGCCCCACGATATGTTATATTCTACCAATTTTCCGCCCATGATACAAGACGAATGGCAAAACAAGTGAAAAAGAACTTCAAATGCCGAAAATTCGACGTTCCGCGACGTCGGATAAGAGCAACAGAAACTCGTAGAATTAGTTTTAAACCGGCAGGCGTCGTGCTTATAAATCGACTGAATAGATCAATAAACCCAATATGCATAGTATCATAGCGTTTTTTCTAAATTTTGTCAAGCAAAGACCATTGTTACGAGAATGAAACAACCATTTGATTCACAACGTCTTTCCGCAACAGAAGATATACACCATATATCTATATTTTTTAGGAAGCGATTCCGTTTTGCGATAGGAAGCACAATCATAGAAAAATTTGCTCCATTTCTTTTTATTGATGTTCTTGGAGAAATAAAGAGAGCAGTTCTTTGGGTGTATCAACAATACAATCCGCACCGGCATCGGCCAAGACTGCTTTATCGCGGTATCCCCATGTAACACCAATAGAAAAAAGCCCCGCGTTTTTCGCCGTAGCCACATCGACATCGGAATCTCCAATATAGACGGCAGAATCCGCATCGGCGCCTAATGCAGTAAGCACCCGCAAAACGCCATTGGGCGCGGGTTTTCTGGGAAAATCGGGAAGACTGCCCAAAGAAATCGTAATGGCGTCGCCGAAAAATTCTCGCACCAAAGCCTCGGTTTCCCCATGGGATTTATTGGAAACCACAGCCAAAGCAAACCCTTGATTCTTTAATTCGTCAATCGCTTCGGGAATCCCTTCAAACGGTTGGGTCTTAATACGAACATGGGTACGATAGTAGTCGCGGAAAATGGAAAGCGTATCGAGCATATCTTTTTCCTCGGTTTCCGGAGGTACCGCACGGCGAATCAACATTTCGATGCCATTGCCGATAAAGCAGCGTACCTCTTCCATGGTACGGAGAGGATATGCTTTTTGTTTTAATGCATAATTGACGGCGTCGCTTAAATCCTCCAATGTATTTAAAAGAGTTCCGTCCAAATCAAAAATTGCGGTCTTAAATTTCATCATATTCTACCTTCCCTCAAAGCTGCTCAATGGTTTTGGATGTATCAGTTTTATGAAACTTAGTCTCAGAGTTACTTTTGATTCTGTAGATTTTCCATTTTTGCAGCCGAATCATTTCCTCATTTCCAAACATTCCAAACCTCCAACAAGTATGTGAATGACCAGAACCCCTGTCTTTAAGACAGGGGCTCTCTTGTTTCATCCAAAATAACATTAAGAATGGTCTTGCATGAAGCGGGCTAGAATCGTGGCACATTGCGCCCTGGTTGCCGTGCCTTTGGGACTCAAAATATCTCCGGGAAGACCGTTGATATATCCTTCTGCCACAGCCCATGCCATAGCATTGCGGGCATAATCCGAAACTTGGCCGGCATCGCCAAAACGCCCCAAATCAGCAGATGCAGAAGTGTCATATTGACGGGACTGAGCATAACGATAAAGCATCGCGGCAAACTGTTCTCTGGTCACATCGTCATCGGGACCGAAGTTTCCATCATCATACCCATTGACGACATTCTTTTGGTAAGCCCATATAATGCCGTTAGCAAACCACTGGTTCGCATGGACGTCAGTAAATATTTCTTCAAAGACAGGAGCTTGATCCTGAGATAAACGGTAAAGCACCGTCGCCATCATCCCCCGGGAAGTGGTATTGTCAGGAGCGAATGTTGTACCGCTGACGCCGTCCATAATATCGTTTTGGTAAACATAGGCAATATCATCATAGAACCATGAGCCGACGGCGACATCGCGGAAGGGCATAAATACCCCGCCGTTATCAAAATAAAAATTGCCGTCCACATTGCCGGAAATACCGTCAACGCTGCCGCTCTCCGTATATTGCCAGAACTGATAGGGGCCGCCATATGTCGTATCGGTAGTGTAATTCGCCAACCAAATCATAGCGTTTTCCGCCAAGGCTTCTCCATCAATATCATTGGTAAGCATACTCTTATTGGCATAAATCATCGGCGTGTAACCAGCAGAGGCAATGCGTTCGATAAAGGCATTGCAAATGGCAGTGGCTTCGCTTTTGGAAAGATCTGCATTATAAAGACGCCCAGAACTCCCGGTGGGAGCATATTCATAATCCATCACCAGAGGAAGAGTCACTTCATAACCATCAACCAAATTCAGCATATATTCCGCTTCTTCCACTGCTTCTTCTTCCGTAATCGCCTGAGAGAACATATATACCCCTACATTCAGGCCGGCCGCAAGGGCGCCCTGAATATTAGATTCAAATTTGACATCTTGGGCTATATTACCCTCGGCACCATAACCACGATAGCCACAACGAATGATAACGAAATCAATACCAGCTGCCTTTACTTCTTCCCAATTGACGTTCCCATTATAATAAGAGACGTCGATTCCATTGACGACATTACCCGACTGACGCAAAGTATAGGTAAGCCCGGTCAAAGGGCTTTGATATGTATCGTAAGACAAAATCACATCACTGCTAGAAGACGTAGCCACAGGACTTTCATAAAACGTGGAATCAGCCCTCGTTTCCAAACGACCGCTGCCGGGGTCTTCGTCCTGAGCCGCGACGGGAAGAGAAAAGGCCAGCATTACGACGAGTAGCATTGAAAATAAAAGTTTTTTCTTCATCTGTACACCTTTCTTTTATGAAAACATATTTTTCTATTTTTTATTGATTATTCAATTATAAAATTATACTATGCAGTTGTCAACACTTTCTTGGGAAACCATGACTTCTTGACCGTTCTCCATACTAGCTGCTATACTTCGTCTATGATTGCCAGATAGCTTTTTCGTTATATGATTGAATCCACTATAAATGTATAATTTATCAAATTATACATAAATCATCATAAGCTATCATGTCGCGGAAGTTTGTATCTCCTGCGTTCTTACGCCAATCCCCTTTCCCTAAACAATCATAAAATGAAAAACCACCATACATTTTTACTGATCTTTAAACAGAGTGAACTTTGTATTTTATATCAGTCCTAAGCAATATTTAAAATCCCCATGAAGATACGATGAAAGTTTCATGTAATTTTTTCAAAATCCATATTGACATTCTCGGCATAGTTTGGTATATTGAAGGGGAACGAAGATGTTCTTGAATCCCTTGGGATTCCGGGACATCTTCATTTTTTATTTTAAGGAGTGAGGAACTATGATTAACGCAGGAGATACCGCATTTGTGCTGATATGCACAACGCTGGTAATGTTTATGACACCGGGACTCGCATTCTTTTACGGCGGTTTGGTACGCCGCAAAAACGTACTGAACACCATGATGTCTTCTCTTTTTATTATGGGGGTTGCTTCCGTGTTGTGGGTGCTTGTCGGTTATTCCCTGTCATTCAGTGGTGACATCGGCAGTGTCATTGGCAACCTCGACTGGTTGGGACTTAACGGCGTAGGTTGGGAGGCCGGACCTTATTCCGATACCATCCCCCATTTGGCTTTCGCCGCATTTCAAATGATGTTTGCCATCATCACCCCCGCATTAATTACCGGGGCTTTGGCAGGCAGAATGAAATTTAAAGCACTTTTCTTCTTCATTATTTTCTGGTCTTTTTTGGTATACTACCCCATGGCTCATATGGTTTGGGGCGGTGGGTTCTTGGCCGATATCGGCTCTGTTGACTTTGCCGGCGGCAATGTGGTTCACATCAGCTCCGGTGTTAGTGGTCTTGTGGCTGCTATCATTTTAGGGAAACGGAAAGATATCCGCTACAAACCCCACAATATCCCATTTATTCTTCTGGGCGCCACCATTCTCTGGTTCGGATGGTTTGGCTTCAACGGCGGCAGCGCATTGGCTGCCAACGGTTTGGCGGTTCATGCTTTTATCACCACCAACACTTCCGCTGCCTGCGCCATGCTTTCCTGGATGTTGATCGATGTGATCAGAGATAAAAAGCCCACATTGGTCGGGGCGCTTACCGGCCTGGTCATCGGTCTTGTGGCCATTACTCCCGGCGCAGGGTTTGTCCCAATTTGGGCATCCTTTATCATCGGCGCTTTGGCAAGTCCCATTTGTTATTTCTGTGTGACAGTCATTAAGACTCGTTTCGGTTATGATGATGCTTTGGATGCCTTTGGTTGTCACGGGATCGGCGGCATTTGGGGCGGTATCGCCACGGGGCTTTTCGCACAGACTTCCATCAATGACGTTGCCCAATGGAACGGCTTGTTTTTCGGCGATACACAACTCTTCGTTGCCCAAGTACTCAGCATTGTCATCACCATTGCTGTGGCAGTGGTTGGCACGTTGATTTGTCTGGGATTAGTACGACTCATTACTCCGTTGCGCGTCTCGCCCAAAGAGGAACAACTTGGCCTCGACTATACCGAACACGGCGAATCAGCCTATCCTTCCTTCAACGGGTTAGACTAATCATCCAAATCATCCAATAGAAAGGATCATTGTTATGAAAAAAATTGAAGCCATCGTCCGTCCCGAAAAAATGGAGGACGTCAAAGAAGCGTTAAATAATATAGAAGTTCATGGTATCACCATGTATCAAGTCATGGGATGCGGAACACAACATGGAATGACGGAAGTTGTCCGCGGGCAACATGTTGACATCCATTTAATGGCAAAAATCAAATTCGAAATCGTCGTTTCTACCGACGAATGGGCGGAAAAAGCCATCAACGCCATTATTGACTCCGCCTATACTGGTAATGTAGGCGATGGAAAGATCTTTGTCTACGATCTCGACAACGTCATTCGTATTCGCACTAGAGATACCGGCGCCGCAGCAATCAACCCACCTCAGGGTGAAGAATCATAAAGCAAATCCTCTTTCTTCTCTATTTTCTTTCCTTTACAAAACGCAGGAGTTCCATAAAGAACTCCTGCGTTTACTTCGCTTATTGTTCCGTCTGATCATCTTGAATGCTTATCTCTTATCTGATTGAAAGTTTCATATAATAAGACATCATGCAAACTCCGGCAATAGATGGGCACCCTTGCACAATCTCGGGGATTCTTTGAGGGGTGATCCCCCCAATGGCATAAACGGGAACATAAACAGATTCGCACACTTCTTTTAAAAAATTGAGGCCCCGAGGTGGCGCTCCTTTTTTACAATCGGTGGCAAAAATGTGGCCTGCAGTAAGATAAGAAACACCATGTTCCTGGGCAAAACGCGCTTCTTCCACACTGTGAACGGAAACCCCCAGGAAGGAAAAATCTGAAAGTTCTTCAAGATGTTTCCTCCACAAAGAAAACGGCAAATGGATCCCATCGACTCTCAGCCTTCGGGCAGTCTCAACATACGTATGGAGTATGCACCGGAGATTTAGGTCTTCACACAATGAAAGCACTTCCCGCGCCAACGCTTCATACTCATTTTCCGGCAGATCTTTTTCCCGCAAAATCAAAAGATCCGGACGATGGACCTTCTCATTGGCCAAGCGAGCGATCTGCTCCCCGAGGGAGCTTTCGCAAAGACGGCGATTGGTTACTGCCACCTTCACCAAAGATTTTTGTTCCATGATCTCAATCCTCACACGAAAATATAATCGTTCATTACAGGTTGCAGTCCTCGACTGCGAATGGCGGCGCACACCTCATCCAAATTACGATTATCAGCGATCTCAAACTGTTCGTCGCCTTTTTCCGATACTTCTTCCACATGACTGCCGATACCGGTGCTAACGCCTGCGGAAATTTTTGTGGCGCAAAGTCCCACAACATGGTCGCGAAATCCGGCCCGTTCTCTGCTGGAAATGGTAAGGCCGGCGAATGGCATAAAAATTCGATAGGCGCACATGACCTGAAGCAGCTGGCGTTCATGAACATCTTTGGGATTGATCTGATCATTGTTCACAATGGGGCGCAAACGAGGGCAGGAAAAAGAGATCTCCGCATGGGGATATTTTTTTTGCAGCAGCCACCCATGTGTCCCTGTAGCAAAAGCGTCTTTGCGGAAGTCGGCAAGGCCCAACAAGGCCCCGAAAGCTACGCCCCGCATTCCTCCCATCAAAGCCCGTTCCTGGGCGTTAATGCGATAGGGAAATACACGCTTATGTCCGGCTAAATGCAATGTTTCATAGCGGTCAGAATCATAAGTTTCCTGAAATACCGTGACAAAATCAACGCCGCATTGGTGCAGATAAGCGTATTCGTCGGAATTCATGGGGTAAACCTCAATTCCCACATTTTTAAAATACTGTTTGGCAAGTTTGCACGCTTCCCCGATATAGGCCACATCGGACTTTTTTCGACTTTCCCCGGTAAGGATTAGTATTTCTTCCAACCCTGTGGCGGCAATGGCTTTGAGTTCTCGTTCCACATCGGTCATTTCCAACTTGGCGCGACTGATCCGATTGTGGCAATTAAAGCCACAATACACACAGTAATTTTCACAATAATTGGAAATGTAAAGCGGCGTGAAAAGATAAATA
Source organism: Candidatus Cryptoclostridium obscurum (assembly GCA_904420535.1). GTDB lineage: Bacteria > Bacillota > Dehalobacteriia > UBA7702 > UBA7702 > Cryptoclostridium > Cryptoclostridium obscurum. The sequence goes on along the minus strand of CAJFVQ010000009.1, from coordinate 67,504 downwards.
GAGCTACCAAAATGTTTTGCTGTTTCCGTTTTTGCTTTTTGGGCCATTTCCTCCAAAAACGGTTCCGCCGCAGGAGAAAGCAGTGCCGCGAAATCCTCTTGGGTGCAATGTTCCCGCCCCAAAGCAGATTGAACATGGGCGGCAGTATAATACGATGGGTCGTAAGCCTCTCTGTCAGCGATGACGCGATCCATAACCTCGGAAGAGATCACCTCCATACCCTCCATATATTTCATATGATCCACTGGTTGTTTCATCATAATTCTCCCTTTCTTCCCTTAATCGGCCAAAAAGCCCGTCAACGGAGAGGATGCAACGCCGCCTTTTCCCACCACGCGACCAAGTTTTGCCAGGTATGCTTCGCGGCCCGCTTCAATTGCCTTGCGGAAAGCTGTGGCCATCATAGGGATATCTCCCGCCGTGGCAATGGCAGTATTGGCCATAATGGCGGAAACCCCCATTTCCATGGCCTCACAAGCCTGGGAAGGACGACCGATTCCCGCATCTACAATGATGGGAAGGTCGATCTCATCAACGAGAATCTCAATAAAATCCTTCGTGGAAAGGCCTTTATTGGAACCAATGGGAGCGGCCAAAGGCATAATAGCAGCTGCTCCGGCATTAACCATATCCCTGGCAGCATTGAGATCCGGATACATATAGGGCAAAACGATAAAACCCTCTTTCGCCAATAATTCCGTGGCCTTTACAGTTTCATAATTATCGGGAAGCAGATATTTGGAATCGTGAATCACCTCAACTTTGATAAAATCCCCGCAACCTAGTTCCCTTGCGAGACGAGCGATACGCAATGATTCTTCTGCGTTTCTGGCGCCGGAGGTATTGGGTAGCAGCGTCACTCCCTGGGGAATATGTTCCAAGATACTCCCTTCTCCGGCAGAATTGACGCGACGCAGCGCCAAAGTGATCATTTCTGCTCCAGCACATTCCACTGCAGCTTTGATCAATGCTACATTGTATTTTCCCGAACCTAAAATAAACCGTGAGCGGAACTCATGTCCGCCAATGATGAGTTTGTCCTTATTCACGATGATTCTCCTATTCCTTCCATAAATCATATATTTACGCTTCTGTTTCCCCCATAATAAGGCGGAGCGCCATATTTCCCTGATGCGCCGCGCAAAGCGTTACTCGAGGCGCTGTCAACCCTGGGCCATGGCCACTATCACTATGACCGTCCCCGCAAAGATAGAGACGCTTCATCGACTGCTTGGTCACAATTTCATTGCTGCTGCCGTATCCTGCCATACCAATGCCGGAAATGATAACGGTATTGGGACATTGCTCCAATAAGGTATTGACGAGCATTGCCTTTTCCTCAGCAACGTCAAAGGCTTCACAAACAATGGAGTAATCCCCAAAAAGTTTCCCTACATTCTCTGTTCTCACCCGGGTTTGCAATGTCTCTACGACTGTATAGGGATTGATTTCTCCAATGATTTCCGCCATGGCCTCAGTTTTGGACCTGCCAATATCATTGATGCGGTAAACTTGACGGTTGAGATTGGAAATATCCACCGTATCAAAATCCACCAAAAAGAGTTTCCCCACACCGCTGCGAGCCAGCATCACAGCAATATGGGAACCGAGCCCTCCAAGTCCTGCCACAGCCACGGCAGATTGCTGTAATCGCTCAAAAGCCTTTTGGCCAATACGCTTTGCTAAGGCTTCTTGTAATATTTCTTTTGTAACCATAAAATCTCACTTTCCAAAAGTATCAACCACCGCCCACAAAATGCACGATTTCCAAACAGTCTCCTTCCCTGAGGATCACAGTATCATATTGAGACTTTGGTATGATTTCTCCGTTTCGTTCCACAGCGACACGCCCTTGACCATAGCCGTTCTCCTGCAACCACTGGGACAGGGAGATCGGGGCTGACCATGGAACGGTCTTACCATTAATTTTCATAATCAATCACCTCCCGGTGCCGGTACAAAAAAAGCCACGCAAAGAATTACACCCGCGGTGGTGTACCCCTTCGCATGACTGCATCATACTCTTATTCTATTATAATCTTGTAAATTCTTTCTGTCAAGAATTTTTCAAAGAAAGCAGGCAGCATGCTTTTCCCGTCACTTTTCCGACTCCGATACGCCGCTCCTGCCAAAACGGTAATCGGGCAAAAGCATAGGGGAAACGATATCCCGTTCCAGAGTGCCGGTATCTTCCAAAGAGCGTTCATAATTGAAAAGATGATCCAAAGTCAAAGGCAAAAAATCAACTTTTTTGCTCTTTCGGGCTGCTTCTTGTCCCGCGCAGCGGCCGTAGACAATCATATCTAACAGGGAATTCCCCATGAGACGGTTACGACCGTGAATACCGCCGGTGGTTTCCCCAGCAGCGTAAAGATTTTCAACTTCGGTGGCGCAATTTGTATCGATTTTCAATCCTCCGTTCTGATAATGGAGCGTAGGATAGACCAATACCGGTACTTGGCGAATATCCACTTTATTTTTACGAAACATTCGAAACATCGCGGGCAAATACTTTTCAATGGCACCCGCTCCTCTCTTCTTTTCAATCATGGGAAAGTCCAGCCAAACGCCACTGCCCAAACGGGTGCAAACGCCCTTGCCCCGTTCCTTACATTCGCGGATGATGGCGGCGGTGACCACATCTCTGGTCTCCAGGGGGTTAACAAAAGGTTCCCCCTCGGCGTTGAGAATATTCGCTCCCAAAGAACGCACCTTTTCCGTTACAAGGGCGCCATAAAGCTGTTCTGGAAAAAGTACGCCGGTGGGATGATATTGCATAGTATCTTGAAAGACCAAAGAGACTCCGGCGCGGTAAGCAATGACAAGACCGTCGGCAGTGGCGCCATAATGATTGGAAGTGGGAAATCCTTGGAAATGCAGACGTCCGGAGCCTCCGGTGGCAAGGATCACTGTTTTGGCTTGAGCCACTTTACAAACCTCTGTCTCAATGTCCATCAAGATGGCTCCGGCAGCACGTCCTTTTGCGTCCTTTAATATTTCTATCGCAGCGGTAAATTCCTCAATAGCAATATCATGAAACAGCACTTCATCTCGGAGAGAATGCATGATCTCTGCGCCGGTATAGTCAGCGGCGGAATGCATCCGTTGGCAGGAGGTGCCGCCGCCGTGGGTTGTCGCCATAGTACCATCTGCTTCTTTATCAAACATGACTCCCATATCACACAGCCATGCGATGGCCTCCGGTCCTTCCATCACCAGCTTCCGTACCAACTGTGGATCATTGCAGAAATGACCGCCACCCATGACATCAAGATAATGAAGAATTGGAGAATCCCCCTCCTTGTCCGCCGCTTGAATGCCTCCTTCGGCCATGATGGTATTGGAGTCCCCCAAACGCAACTTGGTTACCAAAAGCACTTTTGCTCCAAGGCGGGAAGCTTCAATGGCAGCGGCAGCACCAGCACCGCCGCCACCGATAATCAGTACGTCAGTGATAAAATCGGCATGGGACAGATCGATTTTTTCCCTAGGTACTCGTCCTTTGGCGTGAAGCAACCGCACCAATTCTTTTGGGGCAATTTCTCCGCGATTAGGGCCGACAGTGATGGTGTCCATACCAAACCGTAATCCGTCGGGATGAAAATCTCGTAACAATTGATTAATCTCATCGGCATCCATCCGTTTTTGTTCTCTATGAAGATTTTTTTCGCGCAGGGCTTCCACTCTAGCGACAGAAGCCATCATTTCTTTTGTATAATACATTAACGCAGCCTTTCTGACGTCCTTCGTGCCATATTCCGTTGGCAATACAATTCTTTCAATTCCTCGGTAGATTTGGCCATGATCTCATCCATGGCTTCGTTCCATTTGCCGGACTCCACGTCACGTCGAGCCTGCTCCAAATGGTCGGAAGGAGGCACGAGACGCATTGCCGCTAGTCTTTTTACCAGCTGGAAAACTTGGGGATGAGAGATTTCCGCAGGACAACGGGAAGCACATACTCCACACATGACGCATTCTAAGCTCTCCTCGGCACATTTTAAATAGCGTCCCTGCTTTACCATGGCAACCATGTGCATAGGATTCAATTCCTGGGTACAAGCCCGGGAACAGGCATTGCAACCCACGCAGTGATAGACTTCGGGATAAAGCTGAGAGATAATTTCCTGAATCGAGCCACCTCTGCGAATATCCACCGAACGGCTAGACAACGGAAAAAAGGGCAGCATTACCACAAACATTCCCTCTTGTACCATGGTCTGACAGGCTAGACAACCGTGAAGTCCTTTTTTTCCGTCGATGCGATAAAGGCAAGCACAGGCGCCACACTTACCACCGCGACAGCCACAGCCGTGTCTTAATTGGTACCCCACCCATTCCATGGCTCCCATAATGGTAAAATTGGCGGGAACTTGATATTTTTTTCCAAAAAAATGAACCCATACGGTTTTGTTCACTTCCTCCATAGACCGTCTCCTATACATTAACATTCCTTTTCATTATTATACAGAATTGGCGAGAAAACATCAACTACGATTGATGTCTCTCCCACATCAATATCTGAAGCATAATTGGAAATTCATATGAACGTCATTAAATTTTCATAATATATCCATATCCCCCTATTGACTTAAAGTTCGCTTTAAGTGTTAACATATCAATAAAGATCAAAGATACGGAGGAAATAATAATGAATCAAGAACAGATGAAAAAAGATCTCGGGCCGGGAGCAATATTTTCCATCGGCCAAGAGAATACTGCTTTTGCCCAATATTTTTCGGGAGAGTGTTACTTAAATATGTTAACCACGGAAAGAGTTCCTATTGGCAACGTCACTTTTGCTCCCGGTTGCCGCAACAACTGGCATATCCACCACAAAGGCGGACAGATCCTTTTGGTAACCGGTGGCAGAGGATATTATCAAGAATGGGGACAGCCCGCCAGAGAACTTCGGACCGGAGATATCGTAAATATTCCGCCTGAAGTCAAACATTGGCATGGCGCCGCCAAGGACAGCTGGTTCCAACATTTGGCCGTTGAAGTTCCGGCGGAAGGGGCTTCTAACGAATGGTTGGAACCTGTGAGCGATGAGGCTTACGATTCATTAAAATAAGGAGTGACACTCAATGAGTAAAAATGTATTAATACTTTCTGGAACACCCCGAAAAAACGGCAACTCTGAAATCCTCTGCAACGAATTTCAAAAAGGAGCAGAAGAAGCCGGCAATTATGTAAAAAGAGTGAACCTTAGAGAAAAAGAGATCCATTATTGTAAAGGATGCGGCGTTTGCAATTCCACCCACAAATGCGTGCAAAAAGACGATATGGCAGAGATCCTCGACCAAATGGTTCAGGCTGATGTAATTGTCATGGCGACACCGGTTTATTTCTACACCATGGACGCTCAAATGAAAACGCTGATTGACAGAACCGTTCCCCGCTATACGGAAATCACCAATAAAGATTTCTATTTTATCGTCACGGCGGCGGATACGGAAAAGGCCAATATGGAGCGAACCCTTGAAGGATTCCGCGGTTTCATCGAAGACTGCCTTGACGGTGCCGTGGAAAAAGGGATCATTTACGGAGTAGGAGCATGGCAGAAAGGCGATATTGAGAAAACACCAGCTATGAAAGAAGCTTACAAAATGGGGAAAACCATTTCATAAGAGATTTTATAATAAAAATGGAACGAAAGGATATGATACCGTATGAAACATCGCGCTTTGATCGTTTATTATTCCCACTCTGGCAATACTGAACAGATCGCCCATTGCATTCAGGAAAAAACCCGGGGTGATCTGTTGAAAATTGAACCCCAAGTAGCCTATCCCACAGACTATCATACCGTAGTAGAACAGGCAAAAAAGGAAATCAATCAAGGATATCATCCGGCATTGGCCACAAAACTTCCCGATCTTACCGATTACGATACCGTTTTTGTCGGTTCGCCCAATTGGTGGAGCACCATTGCGCCACCGATCGCCTCCTTTCTGACAGAAGCGAATCTGAACGGCAAAAATATCGTTCCTTTCTGTACTCACGGCGGCGGCAGATTTGCCCATTTGAAACGAGATATGAAAAAGCTTTGTCCTGACAGCAATATGGTAAAAGGGATCGCTATCAGCGGCAGTGGCGGAAAGAACATCTCTTCCACCATTGATTCATGGTTGAAAAGCATTGGAATGGAGGACTGACTCCTCCACAGCATCTTGAGCTTTTTCTGCAATCAGGCATCGCCGCACCCTACATATAAAATGATTCTCATAAATTAATTTTCCAGAAAACCGTTTGTGCCGTTACTTTTGATAGATGCAAACGGTTTTTTATTGTCAAAATCATTTAGAAAAAATTTAGATTTCGGTCTTACATTGGAAACAATTGATTGGTATAATATACAAAAGGTATATTAGTACATATCGATATTAACCTTCACCCACGACGTTACGATGAATTGAATCTCGTAGGAGGACGACAATGAAACTGAGAAAACGAATGATGCTTTTCAATGCCTTGATCGTCCTCGTTTCCTTAATCATTTTATTGGCAGTAGGAGGCATTGTCATTCATTTTTTTGCTCGGAACGACCCCTTCATGGAGCGCCCACATCCCGATGCCAATATATTTACCACCAAAGAAATTTTTGACCGCATCACCGGAGAAACCGACATTAATACCGACATTAATTGGGAAGAAATCGATCACCAAATCGCTCCTTACGGCTATCATTTACTGATAACCGACGGAGAGAATACAGTGTATTCCTCTTTAGAAGAAGAGCAAACTGAGCTCATTTCTCGTATGTTATCAGAAGAGTGGACGGCAGAACCGCAAGCAATGAACATCGAAGGAAATCGTGTCATTGGCATGGTGACTCAAGATGGAGAAACAGTGATTGCCATCAACAATTTTCCCAAAAAGGAACGGTTATTTCATTTCCAATCCATTCTCATCGTATTTCTGCTCATTGGAACCATGGCAATCTTGGTCATTTTCCTTTGCAGCCAATTATTTTTCCGCCGTATGGCGCGACAAATGACCGAGCCGTTGCATGCCCTGGCTGACGGCGCTCACCGTATCGAACAAGGAGACCTCAGTCAGGAAATTATCTACAACGGGAAAGACGAGTTTACAGCAGTATGTACTGCTTTCAATAGAATGCAGCGCCATATCCTCGAAGAGCGGGAAAGAAATAATGCTTACGAAAAAGCTCGCACCGATCTGGTGGCAGGAATTTCCCATGACTTGCGAACGCCACTTACCTCTGTTAAAGGGTATATCAAAGGACTCCGTGACGGCGTTGCCAATACTCCGGAAAAAGAAGAACAATACTTATCCATTGCCTACCAAAAGGCTTGCTATATGGATGTATTGCTGCAAAAGCTCTTTTATTTTTCCAAACTGGAAACAGGAAGTCTGCCTCTATATTTAAAGAAAGAGGAACTTAGCAACTTTATTCAATCCTTAATCGAAGATATGCAAAAGGACCTTGAGCAGAAAGGTGCTACCATATCACTGCAATGCGACGAAGGCACCTATGAGGCATCCATTGATACAGAGCAAATGGGACGCGTTTTTACAAATCTTGTAGAAAATGCTTTAAAATATAGCAATCGCCCTCAGACAGAAATCTTGATTACATTAAGTCATCAAGGCGATATGGAACAGATTGTCTTTCAGGACAATGGTGATGGTGTTCCCCAAGAACATTTACCTTATTTATTTCAACAATTTTGGAGGGGCGACGAAGCCCGCAGCGCAAAAAATGGAGAAGGAAGCGGCTTGGGACTTTATATTGTAAAATATATTGTAGAAGCCCATGGAGGAACTGTTTCCGCTGACAACCGAAACGGTTTGGCCATAACAATTTTATTACCGAGGGAAAGAGGGAATTTATATGAAACGAATACTGATTGTTGAAGATGATCAGGATATCGCAGTCTTGGAAAAAGATTATCTGGAAGCCAGCGGCTATACTGCCGACATCGTCTCTGACGGAGCAATTGTGGTTTCCACGATCCTGCGAGGCGAATACGATCTGATCCTCCTGGATCTGATGCTCCCCAATTACAGCGGTTATGATATTTGCCGCGAAATCCGAGGAAAAATCGACGTCCCGATTTTAATGGTGACAGCGAGAACGGAATCTGCCGATAAAATCAAAGGACTGGGTTTAGGTGCTGACGACTATATCGCCAAACCTTTTGACCCTGCGGAATTAGTTGCCAGAGTTAAATCACATCTCAAACGTTATCAGAGATTGACCAACAAACAAAAACCCCAACCCAAAGACGATGACGATACCATTTACGTCAGCGACTTAAAGATCCTGCCACGAAGCTGGAAAGTCTTTCGCAATCATAAAGAAATACGCTTCCCCAATCGAGAATTTGAGCTATTGCTTTTTTTGGCTTCTCATCCCAATGTTGTTTTTTCCAAAGAGGAACTGTTTGAAAAAATCTGGGGATATGATTACACCGGAGACAGCGCTACGGTAACGGTCCATATTGGCCGTATCCGTGAGAAAATTGAGGAGAACCCTGCCCGGCCCCGCATCATTGAGACCGTTTGGGGCGCAGGTTACCGTTTAAACCCATCATAACTTTCCGATCAAGCAAAATGCCGCCGAAACTTCGGCGGCATTCTTTATCATTTTTTTGGATTTTTACCATCTTTTTTCAATCATTCCCAACCTTTCAATGGCCTCTATTTAATCTCCCCTTTTTTTTTTCGGTGAAACGCAATCACTGCCAGAGCATAAACAGCAGGCTAAAATGAGCAGATCCATTCTGTCTCTTCATAGCTGGCAGTCACAACCGAACGCACTGCTTCGACGCTGCAGCAGCCAAAATGCCGCCAATGGAATCTATATCCATCCAGATACTACCTAACATCCCTACAGCAGCAATTATAATGGAACAAATTTCCAACGCAGTTTTTTTCTCCGAAAACAGGAGCCCCAAAAGAATCCTCCATCCCGCAAATGGTCATACAGAGGGAAGCAATGGGATTACGGATGTCAGAAATTCCGTTGCAGAAGAATGTTCCTGTAAAAATCAAAAATAAAATGCTTCTTATTAGAATACCTTTCCCAAGTGTGTTCCAACTCAATTTACGAAAATGTGGAAAGGACTGTATTGTTATATAAATCAACGTAATTCCTTATTGAAAGCAATCAAATGAAAAAACAGATACTATGACTCATTAGCAAGCAGGATGATCCCGTGCTAAAGGAACGCTCACCATGAATAATTCTGCCTTTTACTGATCATTCCTCAATTTCCTCGGGCACATAAATTTGTGCTTTTGAATAAAGAACAGCCTTGCCAGCTAATGTTACTCTGTCATTCTCCATGCGACAGTAAAGGACACCACTTCTTTTGGAAGCCTGAAATGCGGTTAATTGACTTTTTTTCATCTTTTTTGCCCACAAGGGAATCACATGGCAATGCCCGGAACCACATACAGGATCTTCCGATACCTTCAACTTAGGAGCAAAACTTCTGGTAATACAATCGTAAGAAGTACTTTTGGCTGTAAGCTGTAGCAAAAGACCATCTAATTTTTTCAGTTTTTCTTCATCTGGAACCGCCTGCACAACCTGGTGTTCATCTGCCATTACACACACTAAATCCCGTCCCATCCATGCTTCCAACGGACGAAAACCGATTGCCTGCTCCATTTCATCCGTAACCGGAACCTCTGTGAGTGGATAGGCAGGCATATCCATCTCGTACAAATCGTTCACATTTTTCACAATAAGCCGACCGCTTTTCGTCTGAAAGGAAAGCTCGTCACAATCTGTTTCAAAGAATCGCAGCAAAACATAAGCTGTACCTAAAGTGGCATGACCGCACAAGTCGATTTCGCCACCAGGTGTAAACCAGCGTAATTCATACTCACTCCCCTTTTTTACAGTAAATGCAGTTTCTGAAAGATTATTTTCTTTCGCTATATTTTGCATGAGTTTATCGGGAAGCCATTCTGACAGAACGCAAACAGCCGCTGGGTTTCCTTGGAATACCCGGTCCGTAAATGCGCCAACAACATGTTGCTTTAATTCCATTTTCATTCCCTCCTAATCATTCAAAAACCAAATTTTCAAACATTCACCCAGCCGGCATCATCAGAGTGTTCCGCGATTTTTTTTAGAAATAACGTTATGGCGCTATGCTGGCTGCCACTCGCCGGATAAACTTGCCCAAACCGTTTGAGCAAAACATCAAAAGAAACAACCACATCAGGATTTATGGAAAAAGGGCAAACATATCTAATACAACTTTTCACCTGCCCGCTGAGTATCATTTTGGATTTCTGGTGAAATGTATTCTTATATTTTCTATTATCTATTTCGCATCGCCAACCGTAACAATCAATACTGGCTTTTCATTTATAAAAAAGGACATGGTTTTGCAATTTGCTTAGACTGACAGCCGATTGCTTCTGCTGCTTCCTTAACGGTTGCACTGGACTTTTCAAACGCAATTACCCGTTACCCAAACCATATTATCGTTTTACATTCTTATGAGATATGTTGATATCTCCTTGAGTTTTCCCTTGTTTCAGTATATACGTATGAACAAAAATAAGTAAAATAAATAATTATGATAGAAACATGCAGAAAGGTTATTTAAAAAATGAACAGGTATATTGCGTTACAAAAAATAGTGGAACTTGGCAGCTTTACAAAAGCCGCCGATGTATTAGGTTATACGCAGCCTGCAATAAGCCAGATGATTTCCTCCCTGGAAAGAGAATTGTCGATTAAGCTGCTTTATCGTTCCAGGTATGGGATTCACTTGACGTTAGAGGGGGAACGGCTTTTTCCCTCCATTAAAAAAACTGTTGCCGGATATCAGGCTATGCTGGAAATTTCAAAGGAAATCAAAGGGCTGAACAGTGGAACGATCCGCATAGGAACGATATCAAGTATTTCCTGTCATTGGCTCCCCGGTTTAATCAAACAATTTCAAGAAGTTTATCCAAATGTGCAATTCGTACTTCATCAAGGAGATTATACATCTATTCCAGAATGGGTACGGACAGGAGAAGCCGATTTCGGTTTTGTAAATCCCGACGCCATTCCCGGCGTTAAAACAAGATTTATTAAAACAGGAGAATTACGGGCTGTCTTACCTGTAAACCACCCGTTAGCAGAAACAAAATATATTACACTGGACAAGCTCGCAAAGGAGCCTTTTTTGCTTTTGGAAGAAGGCGCACTTAGCGAACCACTGGAAGCATTCAAACAAGCCGGACTGGAACCAAACGTCAGGCTTTGCGTTCATGACGATTATTCTATTTTATCCATGATCGAGTCAGGATTAGGCGTTAGTATTTTGCCGGAATTGGTTTTAAGAAAAACCAATTATCTAGTTGCGATATTACCGATAAAGCCAATTCTTACCCGAAAAATCGGTCTAATTATGAAAGACAAAAATTCCATGCCAATAGCAAGTAAATATTTCATAGATTTCCTTTTTGAACACATTGCAGACTTGCCGTAATTAAAAAAACAGGCGGTAGTTCCCTCACTTTAGGGAACTGCCGCCCTACCATTTCCCCACTTAACTACAAACGCATATTTTTTCGCCAAATATTCTCAAACATTTTCAGAGAGAAGATGGCACCTACCACTGACAAATTCCTATCCGTTTCCAAAACTCGCTGTTCAGCCAAAAGCACAAGTGAACTTGCATTTTTCCATCTTTAGACAGAATTAGAAAAATACAGTTGCAGGACGAGAAAAACCTTGAAAAAACCGGCGAAATGGCGTACAATTTATTATGATTTTTTATTTTATAAAATCAGATGAAATTTGAAAAGGATATCAGGAATTTCCACTCAGGAGGGACAAATGTCAGATATTAAGGAAGCCTGTGGTGTCATCGGCATTTATAATAATGATAACTGGAATCTGCCGAAAGATTTATATTACGGACTTTTTGCTCTCCAACACCGCGGTCAAGAAAGCTGCGGCATGGCTGTGAGCAATAAAGGTGTGGTAAAACATCACAAAGATATGGGGCTTGTGAATGAAGTATTCAGTAGCGATATGATCGACTCCATGCAGGGTAATATCGGCATTGGCCATTGCCGTTATTCTACAACGGGCAACAGTGAAAAAGCCAATGCACAACCCCTGGTCATGCAATCAGTCAGCGGAACTTTGAGTATCGCCCACAACGGCAATCTGGTAGATTCTGTGGAATTAAAACAAAAACTCATGAAAGAACAGGGAGCGATCTTCCACACCGCTATTGATTCCGAAATCATGGCGTATCTCATCGCCAAAGAAGGCGTCCATTATCCCCATTTGGAGGACTCTGTGCGTCGCGCAACGGAACAAGTCAACGGTTCCTTTGCCCTTTTGGTGATGTGTCCCACAAAACTGGTGGGCATGCGGGATCCCTTGGGGATCAAGCCTCTATGTCTCGGCATGAAAGGGAAGTCCTATATTCTAGCTTCGGAAAGTTGCGCCATTGACGCCATTGGCGGCACTTTTGTGCGGGATATTGATCCTGGCGAACTGGTAGTCATTGATAAAGATGGTTTGCGCTCTTTCCCCAAAAAAGAAGAAAAACGCGCCCCCCGTCCTTGTATTTTTGAATATATTTATTTTGCCCGTCCAGATAGCATTATGGACGGACAAAGCATTTACCTCTCCCGCCAGATGGCCGGACGTATCCTGGCCCAACGTTATCCCGTTGATGCCGATGTCGTTATTGCCGTACCAGACAGCGGTATTGACGCAGCCATTGGCTATAGCCAAGAATCCGGAATCCCTTACGGTGTAGGCCTGATCAAAAACCGCTATATTGGCCGAACCTTTATTCAACCAGTACAGGTACAACGGGAAGAGGCTGTTCGCATTAAGCTCAACGCTTTGAAGCATACCGTCGACGGGAAACGCGTGGTTCTGGTCGATGACAGTATGGTACGAGGAACAACCAGCGCCAGCATCATTAAAATGTTGAAAAAAGCCGGCGCCAAAGAAGTTCATATGCGTATCAGTGCGCCAACGTTTGTATGGCCCTGCTTTTATGGGATTGATTTACCAGAGAAAAAGCAACTAACCGCTTGTAACCACACAATTGAGGAAATTCGCCAGCTCCTCGACGCGGATTCTTTGGGATTTTTCAAAATTGAAGACCTCGTCCGTATCCTGCCGGATTGTCGTTTCCAAACTTATTGCGACGCCTGTTTCTCCGGAGATTATCCCACACCGGTCACTGTCAAAGAGGACTGACCATGGAAACCAAAAAATTTCAGCTTATCGATGCTTTGCGAAATAAGGAGGACCATCGCAGCTTAGCCATTTTAAAGGATAATCCATCCCTTTGCGACGAAGAGATCATCCGTTTGGCTTTGGATAACAGCTGTTTAAAAACAATCCGCTATTTGCGCCGGCAGGACCTCATTACAGCGGAGGGAAAGGCAGAACGAGAGCAGAGGCGGCTGGAAGAATTTATGTATCAGTTAAACGCATTCCGCAAAATATTAAACGAAAACCATAGAGATAACCAAAAATAAAAGGAAGGATCCCATGGCACAAGAAAACCAAACCATTGAAATCACAACGGAATTAACAGAGCAAGACCGCAGAAACGCGATGTTTTATAATCTTTTCTTTCGTAAAAAATGGATTTTAGGGTATCTCATCGTATTTGTTGCATTTTCTGTTGGTGTTCTCATCACAAAATTAGCTGGCATTTTTAACGTGCCGACACTTCTCTGCTGGATCGCCGGAGGTTTTTTGGTTCTATTGGCAGGATTTATCGGTACCATATTTATGTCCAGTAAAGGTGGAAATTCTCAACCAAGAAAGCTGATTTTCACGGAAAAAGGCATTACCACCTCGGCGGGACGGGATAATAAAATGATTTCTTTTACCTGGGAAAAACTCTATTATATTGGCCGTACGGGAAAATGCTTTTATATCTATCCTGATGCTTCCCAATTTATTATTGTCCCCAAACGCTATTTAACGGAAGAAGAAATCCGGAGGATCAATGAATACGTTTGACAGTACAACAAACTATACCTCATTCTACACCACCAAAACCCTGTAATATGTCGAATTGCTTCCATTTGTCATGATAGCGAATTCCGTAACCATAAAAAAAGCCCGACAAAATGTCGGGCTTTTTATGGTTTAGCAGCGGCACTTTCAGCAATTTTTTTTCTTACGACGGTTAAAACACCTTGGGTAGAAATATGATAAATCATCTCAATCAATTCATGTTCCGCTAATTTTTTATCAGTTTGGAACCAATAACGTATAATCCCCAAAACAGCAGAAATCTGGTATTCCAGAAGATATTGCAGATTTTGAAAGTCAATATTTGATGCAACACATTTTTCTTTCATTAAGGAAATCAGTTCCGTTTTGATCTTCTCTGCTAAAATATAATCATGTTGATTTCGAAACAGTAGCTCAATGTATCGATCCTCCTGTTGAAAAATCTTCAAAAAGAGTTTCTCCAGAAGATGGCTGTCAAAAATGATGCTGAAATCCGCTGCGCGATTCATGGCTTCCTTTATCGGTTTCACAATATTCAAAGCAGCCTTTCCCAACAAATCATAAATATTCTGATAATGCGCATAAAAAGTGGTGCGGTTATACCCTGCCAACTGGCAAATTTCACGAATTGAGATCTTTTCAATTCTCTTTTTTTCATATAATTTCCAGAAAGCAGCAATAAAATCTGCATTTGTGTCGTGTTTTCTCATACTGAGGCCCCCTTTATTCCATAATAGTAACATAAATACCGACAATTTGCATAGGATTGTTGATTGAATTCCCATGGGTAAAAAAATATACTTTTCTTAAAGTAGGAACCGATGGAACCATCTCCAATAGGAAACAAGGAAGGTGATTTTTTGAATATCATTGAGGCTCAGCAGCTTACCAAAGATTACGGAAACGGAAAAGGAATCTTCGACGTATCTCTCTCGATCAAAGAAGGAGAGATTTATGGTTATTTGGGAGCCAACGGTGCAGGCAAATCCACCACTATGCGACTTCTGATGGGGTTTATCAAAGCGCAATCAGGCACTGTTTCCATTGGAGGAATGGATTGCTGGCACAAACAAAAAATAATTCAGAGGAACTTAGGGTATCTCCCCGGAGAAATTTCTTTTCCCGATGAGATGACGGGAATTGGATATTTGAAATTGATCGCTAAAATGCGCAATATGAAGGATTTCCGTTATACTGAAGAACTTTTACACCAGTTCCATTTGGATCCCGATACGGGAATCAAACGAATGTCAAAGGGAATGAAGCAAAAACTGGGAATTGTCTCCGCTTTTATGCATGATCCCGATATTTTACTATTGGACGAACCTACCAGCGGCCTGGATCCTCTGATGCAAAACCGCTTTGTAGAACTGGTAGAAACAGAAAAAAACAAAGGGAAGACCATACTTTTATCTTCTCATATTTTTGAAGAAGTCGAAAAAACTTGTGACAGAGTGGGTATGATTCGACATGGGAAACTACTCAGAGAAGTCACCATTGACGAATTACGCCACTCACAATTAAAAACATACATCGTTACATTTGCGGATTCCTCAAATCTACCCATGATCAAAAAATCATTTCCTCATGGGGCGTTCAAAAAAGAGAATCAAATGGTAATTTCAATTAAGGATGCCGAAATCAATCATTTCATTGCCCAGCTGGCAAAATACAAATTATATTCTTTGAAAGAAGAAAGGCACTCGCTGGAAGAATACTTTATGCAGTTTTACGGAGGGAATGAAGATGTTTAGTTTTCCATATTTCAAACAAATCGCAATTTCTAATGCGAAATTCTTAATTGCTTTTACTTTGGTTTTATGTATTTTCCTCGTGATCATGACCAATGTTTTCACACCGGCGACTGTGGATCAGTTACAGTCTGCCACAGAAGGAACCATTGCCGCAAACATCCTTACCGGCAACGGAACTTTAATCGGATTTATGGCAAATTCCTTTTATGCATTGATGGCGATTATTTTTCCCATGGCTTATTCCATTATGTTGGGAAACCGTTTGATTGCAGAACGGGTCGACAAGGGAAGTATGGCGGGATTTTTATCAACGCCTACAACGCGGTCCCAGATCACAGTAACGAGTGCACTTTATTTGGTACTATCTCTCATTGTGATGTGGGGACTCGCCACCGCCGTAGGAATCTTGTCGGCCAACCATTTTCAGCCCGAGGCATTGGATATTAATACTTTTTTGATGATGAATTTAGGAGTTTTTCTGTATCATTGGGCAATCAGCAGCATTTGTTTTTGTTCCTCTTGCATATTCAATACTTCAAAAAACTCTTTGACCTTTGGTGCTGGGATCCCGTTACTGTTTTTTGTGATCAGTTTGTTGATTAAGATCTCCGAAGATCTGGAATTTCTGAAATATTTCACCTTAAATACCCTTTTCGATACGGAAAAAATTTTGGAAGGAAGCGGTTACCTCCAAGACTTTGTAAGCATGATTATCATATCTATTGCCCTATATTTGATGGGGATTTTATGGTTCCAAAGGAAAGATCTCCCTCTTTGATACATTATCTGACTGAAATCTAGAAGAAGAACGATTCACTTTTCCATGGTTTCTACTTATTCCATCATGGCCATCATTTGACATCTCTCAATCAATATTTTGCATGAATTTTACGTAAGATTGCTGTCAATTTTGAACTGATTGATTTATGATAATTCTAACATGAAAAGGCGGTATTTCTTATTTCAAAGGATACGATTTTGCATTACCCCGATCTATGAGAAATGTTGTCTTGACATGAATAATCACCAAACTCTGAATCAGATTGCGGAGCGCCGATCGTCTCACCTTCTCCTTTCGGCGACTCCCCCAGTCCCCAACAATTTTATTCTTTCCCCATGCTCCCTTACCCCAGGGAGTTATTTTTTCGCCCAAAAGACCGCTTAAAAGTTAATTTGAATCAAACAGACATTGCCATAACATGTCCATAATTTTTTCGGAACCACTGATTTTAAAATGACAAAGCAATTCATATATTATAAAAGAGGAAAGGTTAAACCTTTCCTCTTTTTGGATGTTTCCCTTATACAAGTACACGGCGAATATCCGCGCCCAAATGGCAAAACAGTTTCTCAATATGACAATAACCACGATCAATATGGCAGATATTCCCCAGTAGTGTCTCACCATGAGCCGCCATCCCCGCCATAAGGAGTGCCGCCCCGCCCCGCAAATCCGTAGCGTCAACCATTGCTCCGTCGAGATGATCGCTTCCTTGGATGATGGCGGTACGTCCATCGACTTTAATATCTGCCCCCATACGGCGTAATTCATCACAATGCTGATAACGATTTTCAAAAATACTCTCACAAATCACCGATGTCCCTTGAGCCACAGACAAAACTGTCATAAACTGTGGCTGGATATCTGTGGGAAATCCAGGGTAAGGCAACGTTTTTAAATCGACGGGGCCGATGGCACCCACATGATGAACCCGCAGACTGGAATGCTCCCGTTCCACCGTAATCCCGGCTTCGGCCATTTTTGCCAACAATGCCTCCAAATGCTCCGGAATCACATTGGTAATCGTAACATCACCGCGGGTCATTGCAGCCGCCAACAGAATCGTACCAGCGACGATCCGATCAGGGATCACTGTATACTCCAAAGAATGTAAGGACTTTACCCCCTCCACCCGTAAAGTATCAGTGCCGATGCCGTTGATCTTTGCCCCGGCCTCTTTCAAAAAACAACATAAATCAACGACTTCAGGTTCTTTGGCCACGTTGCGAAAAACCGTCACCCCGGGTGTTTTCACCGCGGCCATTACGAGATTTTCTGTTGCGCCGACACTGGGAAAATCAAGATAAATTTCCGTCCCGCGCATATGCCGACCATCGCTTATGATATGGCCATGATGTTCTTCCACCATAGCGCCGAGAGCTTTCATTCCTTTGATATGAATATCCATAGGACGCACACCGATGGGACAGCCCCCAGGCAAGGGAATATCTGATTTCCCAAAGCGTCCGAGGCAAGGTCCCCAAATAAGATTCGACGCCCGCATAGATTTCATCAACTCATCGGGAAGCTCTCCGGGACAAATTCCTTTCGTAGAAATTACCAGCGTGTCACTGTCTGTGGACACGCTGCAATGGAATAATTCTAAAATCCGGCGCATACCGAGAACATCGGTAAGCGCCGGGACATTATGCAATATGATTTCGCCATCAATGAGGAGACATGCGGCCATAATAGGCAACACCGCATTTTTGGCACCGCCAAGAGAAGTTTCCCCTTCCAGCCGCTGTTGACCTGCGATTCTGAGTACTTCCATGGTTTCCTCCTCGAATATATCGCCGGGTCTATTTTTCACCGACCAGGCGTACCTCAGGCTCTAACATAATTCCAAATTTTTGATTGACGATATGCTGGACCTGATCAATCAAAGCCAGCACATCCTGGGCTGTTGCATGATCAATATTTACGATAAAATTACCGTGTTTTTCCGATACTTGGGCGCCGCCCAACATAAGACCACGAAGACCGGAAGCCTCTACCAAACGACCAGCATGGTCCCCTGGAGGATTTTTAAACACGCTGCCGGCAGAAGGTAATTCTAAAGGCTGTTTGTCGCGGCGGCTTTTTAATGTCATATCAACTGATGCTGTAAGTTCTTCCGCAATACCTTCTTCCATTTGTAAAAAAACCTTCGTAACTACAACGCCGCTCTGCATCAGCGAAGTATTACGGTAGCCATATTCCAGATCATCCACGGTAATGGTAGAAAGTTTCCCATCCCCATTGATGATTTCAACTGCTTGCAGCGTTTCATAAAAAGAATGTTCGTAAGCGCCGGCATTCATAACAGCAGCGCCGCCAAGACTTGCGGGAATCCCCGCAGCCCATTCCAAACCTTTTAATCCCATTCGTGCAGTTTCTCTGGCCATTTTCGCCAAAATACAACCGCTTTGAGCCGCCAGCACCAAATTTTCCTGTAATGTATAAGAAGACATGGACTCGCCGATTTTAATGACGAGGCCGCGAATACCTCCATCCAATACCAGCATATTGGAGCCATTCCCCATGACCATATAAGGGATATCCCGGTCTTTGGCAAAAGACAAGGCAGCAACAATATCTTCACCGTCTTCGGGGAGGAAGAGACAGTCAGCATTGCCGCCAATCCGCCAAGTGGTATATCGGGACATCGGAGCATCATAAACCAGCGTCCCCTTTACCTTCGCCTCAAGACCGCTGAAATTCATGATTTTTCTCCTTTTAAGTAACTACCAAATTTTTTCGTGGTTTTCCAAATATCCCCCGCGCCCATCATCAGTACAAGATCGCCTTTTTCCACGTTGGATTTAAGATACTCCAATAAAACGTCGTTACTTTTCATATAAATAGGGTGCAAACCTTTTTTCTCAAGTTCATCGACGATTTTTTGGGAAGTCACCCCTTGAATCGGTTCCTCCCAAGCAGAATAGATTTCACTGATGATGATGATATCGGCATCGCCAAAAGAATTACCAAACTCCACATAATGATCCAATACCCGGCTGTAACGATGAGGCTGAAACACTGCTACCAAACGCTTGGGACAACAATTACGCCCTGCCTCAATGGTAGCTTTTACCTCTGTGGGATGGTGTGCATAATCATCCACCACCATAATATTATCGTCTTCATAAATCACTTCAAACCGTCGCCCCATACCAGTAAAATGCTCCAGTACTTCGGCAGAAGCTGAAAAATCAATCCCTGCAAGAAAAGCAGCATACATCGCTCCCAAAGCATTGACAATATTATGTCGTCCAGGGATATTGAGATGAAGATCCGCAACTTTTTCCCCGCGGTAGTAGACTTCCGCGTCGGAACCGCGGCCGCTATATCGAAGGTTCCGCGCAGTCAAATCCACGGCCAAATGCTCTAAACCGTAAGTAGCATAAGGTTTTTCTAACATCTGAGCAGTTTCCCGTACCATTTTACTATCGAGGCAAAGAATCACATGTTGGCTTTTATCGCAAAATTCCGCAAAGGCATGATCCAAATTGGAACGAGTCTTATAATGTTCCATATGTTCTTCCTCAATATTGGTGACCACGGTGAGATAAGGATGAAGTTCAAGGAAGGAACCGTCGCTTTCGTCAGCTTCAATGGCCCAAATGTCACTATCGCCTTTCTGAGCATTGCTTTTGATTTGGGGTAAAGTCCCCCCAATAACAATATTGGGGTTCTTCCCTGTTTCATACAAGATGAGGGACAACATTCCCGATGTAGTCGTTTTCCCATGGGCACCGGCAACGGCAAACCCCTGCCCGGCATTGACAAGGCGCGCCAAAAGACTTCCCCGGTGTGTAATGGGAATATTCCGCGCTACAGCGCAAAGATATTCGGGATTTTCCTCCATATTAATGGCGCTGGAATAAATCACTTCTTTGCAATCGGCGGGAACATGCTCTGCAGCGTGACCAATATAAATGGTTGCTCCCAAGGAGCGCAATTCCTGCAAGCGATCGGATTCTTTTTCATCGGAACCGCTGACGCGGTACCCCATTGACAGTAATATTTTTGCCAAGGCACTCATACCAATGCCGCCAATGGCAATAAAATGCACAGACTCCCTTTGACTTGTCATTGTTTTCCTCCCCAAGGATCTTCATCCTTATGTATACTATGCAGCACCATGGAAAGGGTGCAGACGCCCCTTTCCATGGTCTGAGATTTTCTTAAATTGGGCCAAAACAATTATTTCAGCAACGCTATACCAGCTTCCACGATCTTGTCCAAAGCATCAGCTTTGGCCTCACCCAGCATTTTTTTGCCCATATTCTTACGATAAGTTTCGTTTTCAATCAAACGATCCAACGCCTGAATCAAACCATCGGGCAGATCGCGGTCTAAAACCATGTTTGCCGCACCAATACCATCGAAGTAAGCGGCATTTTTTTCCTGATGCCCGTTGGAAAAGGGATAGGGCACCAAAACAGTGGGAAGTCCCTTCACAGCAACTTCCGCCAAAAAAGATGCCCCGGCGCGGCCAACACAAATATCCGTGCGAGCCAAAACGAGATCCATTCGTTCTTCATAGGTATTGACTCGCACATGGGGAATATGCTCCACAGCGGTCCCGTCCGAAGTATTTTGCCGCCCCACAATATGATAGAATAAGATGTTATCTGTCCCATGATAATGTTCATAATAAGCCGCCATAGCCTCGTTGATATGGTGAGAGCCCTGACTGCCGCCAGTGATGGTGACCAACAAGGTATCATCGTTGATTCCCAAATAATCTGCGCCTTGTTCCCTGGTGGAAGTTTTAATACTTTCCCGCACGGGCATTCCTGTAATTTTCACGTTTTTTGTATTTTTCACTTGACGAGCCGTGCTTTGGTAAGTAAGACACAGGCAATCCACCTTGGCGGCCAGCCGCTCATTGGCTTTACCCATTTCTGCATTGGCTTCATGAATCATAGTTTTTACGCCAAGGCTTACCCCTGCATCCAATACCGGAAATGAAGCATAGCCCCCAGTACCGATAATCAGGTCGGGAGCAAACTGTTTTACGATTCTCTTTGCCTGGCTACGGGAACGCATTAAATGATAAACGCCCCTGGGCAAGGTCAGAAGGTTTTTATTGCGCATGGCTTCCACAGGAAGAAGGTCCGTAGGGAAGTCGCTGTTTTTCATAATGTCTTTTTCAATCCCACAACGGGAACCAATATAATGTACTTCAGCACTGCGTTTTTGAAACGCGCGACCAATGGCAAGGGCCGGATACAAATGTCCGCCAGTGCCGCCGCCGGTAATAATGAGACGCATATATTCAACTGCCTCCTTTGGGCATATAGGAAGAAAGATTTAAAAGCACCCCCGCCGCAGCCAGGGTAAACAACAATGAACTACCGCCATAACTGATAAAAGGCAGGGCAATGCCGGTTACGGGCATCATTCCCGTAGCGACAAAAAAATTGATTAAGGTTTGGACTCCCACCATGGCGGTGATTCCCAGGGCAAGCAAGGCACCAAAAGAATCCTCCAAAGAGAGAGCAATGCGGATACCGCGCCATACAAATACGGCAAATAGTAGAACCGTAAACACAGTACCAACAAATCCCAATTCTTCTCCAATAATGGAAAAAATAAAATCTGTATGGACTTCTGGCAAATAATACCATTTGGAACCGCCGGCTCCCAATCCCACACCGGAGAAGCCGCCGGTGCCAATGGCAATGAGAGACTGAACTGTTTGAAAACCATATCCCAGAGGATCTTCCCAAGGATCCAAAAAGGCGGTAAAACGAGCCATACGAAAAGGCTCCAACCAAATGGCGAGTCCTACTAAAACCACCCCCAAACCAATGAGAGCGGCGAGATAGCGGAACTTTACACCGCCACTGACCATCATCAAAAAGGCAGTGCCGGCCAAAGCCACTGAAGTGCCAAGATCTGGCTGCAGCATAATCAAACCGCAAAAAACCGCCAACACAATGACATGGGGTAAAAATCCGTAGCGAAAGGTACCCATCACATCTTGATGTTCGCTCATATTATAAGCGAAAAACAAAATAAGTGCAAGTTTTACAAATTCCGATGGCTGGAAGTGAATAGGCCCCAAGACTAAAGTACGTTCAGCTCCCAGAGAGGAAGCACCTGCGCCAACTTTTACCAAAATGAGACAAATGACCGCAGCGATCAATCCAGGCAAAGCCAATTTCTTCAAAAAATGATAATCAATTTTTAACATAAAGACCAGAGCCGCCAAACCAAGAACGGCCCAGAGGCATTGTTTTTTTAAATAGTAGAGGCCATCGTTGATATCGCTGTTTGCCGCCATGTATTGACTGGCGCTAAATACCATAATGATACCAAGCAACAAAAGGCCGATTACCGACAGTAGGAGCAGAAAATCAGGTTGTTTTTTCCTCGCTGGTAATCCGGGCATAGTTTTTCCCCCTCTTAAGATTTAACACGATGTCTTTAAAAACTTCACCACGGTGCTCATAACTGTGAAACTGATCAAAGCTGGCGTTGGCCGGGGAAAGTAAAACAATATCTCCCTTTTCCCCGTGTTCCGCGGCCAAAGCCACGGCAGCCGCTAAGTTTTCTACGATTTGATATTCATGAAAGTCCGCTTTCTCTGCGGATTTGGCAATATCTTCTGCTGCCTCTCCGATAAGAATTAAATATTTTACTTTTTCGGCAATTAATTTCCCTAAAGTGTCAAAAGAATTTCCTTTATTTCGCCCTCCGGCAATGAGAATGATGGGAGTTGTGCCGTAAGAGGCCAAAGCTTTATAGACGGAATCGGGGTTCGTCGCTTTAGAATCATTGATATAACGGACGCCTTTGATGGTAGCGACATCCTCAAGACGGTGTTCCACACCTTCAAAGGTCTTCAATGTATTGCGAATCACCTTAGTATCCACACCCAGCAGCTTTGCCACGGTGATGGCGCCAAGAGCGTTTTCCAAATTATGGGGACCGGGTAAATGGATTTCATCGCGTTTCATGATAAATTCCCGTTCCCCATCGGTTCCGGCAGAAAAGTAAATTTCTCCGTTATGAACGCAAGTGCCTTCATAAAGATATTCCTCGCTGCTGAAAAAGACACAATGAGACCGGGTCTGATCTTCCAAAGTCACAAGATAGGGGTCATCATAATTCAAAACGGTGAAATGTTGTTTAGACTGTTTCACTGCCAAATTCCCTTTGGCTGCCAGATACCCTTCCATGGAACCATGACGGTCGAGATGATCTGGCGTCAAATTCAAATATAGAGAAACTTTGGCATCCAACAAAGAAATGGTTTCCAACTGAAAACTGGACATTTCTACCACGCAATATTCGTAATCCTGCCCCACAGCTTTTAACAAAGGGGTGCCGATATTCCCACCGACAAAGGTGCGGAAACCGGCATTCTTTAAAATTTCTCCCACCAAAGTAGTGGTCGTTGTTTTACCATTGGTACCGGTAATACCTATAATGTCACAAGTGAGAAAACGAGAAGCTAGTTCCAATTCCCCCATGATGGGAATATTTGACTCTTGTAGCGATTCCACCACAGCATTGGTAAGAGGAATGCCAGGACTAACAACAGCAAAATCGTAACTCACAGACCCCAAATCCGGCGACTTCCCCAGAATGAACCCTGCTTCGGGAATCTCATCATATTGCGGTTTTCTCTCGGCATTGCCGTCGTAAAGATCAACAGCCGCGCCCCGTTCCAATAAAAATTTTACGGCGCTGATACCACTTTTTCCACCACCAAGTACCAGCACTTTTTTACCATTCACTTGCATTTTATGTTACCTCGAATCCAAAGAGACTATTTCTTTCTAAAAAGGCAAATATTTCCGATATTTTTAATTGAAATATAAAAACAGAGCTAACGCCATAAACACAGCGGAAGCCGCCCAAAAGGTAGGCACCACTTTGGTTTCCTTCCAACCGAGGCCATTTTCCACCTCAAAGCTGTGGTGAATGGGAGTCATAGGGAACACGCGTTTTCCCGTCAATTTAAAGGATACTACTTGTATTATGACGGAAAGAGCCTCAATGACATAGACGCCGCCCATGACCACTAAAAGAAACTCCGTTCCCGTAAGGATGGATAAAACCGCAAGTCCACCCCCTAAAAACAACGAACCGGTATCTCCCATGAAGACCTTTGCGGGGAAATGATTGAAGAAAAGGAAGCTTAAACAGATCCCAGCCATAATTCCGGCAAAGGCAGTAAGAGTTTCATAGCTGACCCCGGCAAAAGGAGGTTGGCCAATACAATGAAAACAGAGAATGCCGTATCCTAAATAAGAAAAGAAACAGCAACCTGCTGCAAGACCGTCCATGCCATCGGTAAGATTGACGCCGTTGGTGACCCCAGCCACTAAAATGAAAGCCAAAATATAATAGAAAATACCAGCATCGACTGTGCCCAAAAAGGGAATGGCCAAATCAGTGCCGCGGCCCAGTGCCAGCGTTGCGCCAAAGATCAGTAACACGGCAATCAAAACTTCACCCAGCATTTTTTGCCATGCTCGCAGTCCTAAAGAACGTTTTTTTACTGTTTTGATAAAATCGTCGGAAAACCCCAAAAGACCGTACAGACCGGTGACGCCGACAGTCAGCCCCATGGTAAAGCCAAATTCACCCCAGAACAAGGTCATGATGACCATATTCACGATAAAAACAACCCCGCCCATGGTGGGAGTCCCACTTTTTTTTAAATGAGCTTGGGGACCATCATTTCGTACATTTTGTCCAAAACGGAGTTTCCGCAAAATGGGAATAGCAATGGGCGTCAAGATCAATCCTAGAATCACAGCGCTCAAAAGCGGCCAAAGTAATATTCTCATGGTGATTCATCGTTCCTTTCCACTTCTTTTCTCAGTCATTCATAAAGAGCCAAGGCCTTTTTTGCCTCTTCAAAATCGTCAAAATGGACCTTTTCTGTTCCTAAAATCTGGTAATCCTCGTGCCCCTTCCCGGCGATGACTACCATATCTTCGGGCTTCGCATGAAGAATCGCCTCTTTGATTGCCTCCCTACGATCAACAATCACCTGATAATTGCCACCGCTTTCTTTCACCCCTTCTTCCACCATGGCAACGATAGAAGCGGGATCTTCCGTACGAGGATTATCCGATGTAACATAAGCGAAATCCGACATGGAGCCGCCGATTTTTCCCATAATCGGGCGTTTCGTCTGATCCCGATCTCCGCCACAGCCAAAAACTAAAACCACGCGGCCTTTTTTCATCTCATTGGCAGTGGTCAAAATATTTTTTAATCCGTCAGGACTGTGGGCATAGTCGATCACCACAGTAGGCCCTTTCTCCGCCTTGACTTTTTCAAAACGACCGTGTACTTGGGGTGCCTGCGCCATAGATTCCAAAATATCTTCCATATCTACCCCAAGACCGCGGGTTACCGCAATGGCGTTCATAACATTGTAGACGTTAAAATCACCGAGAAGTGGCGTTTGCACTTGATAAGAAGTTCCCTCGCAATCCAAAATAAAGGCAGTTCCCTGTGGTGTAATTGCCACGTCGCGGCCGCGGTAATCAGCACCGTCTTTATGGCCAAAGGTTTTGGGAGTTACAGGGGAAACAGCAATAAATTCTTTGCCATAGGGATCATCGTAATTCACAACCGCAACGGCGTTTTGATCCAAAGAACGAAATAAAATCTGTTTTGATGCCAAATAGTCCGCGAAATCATCATGATAGTCAAGATGATCCTGCGTAAGATTGGTAAAGGACACGGCAGAAAAATTCAGTGCGGAAACGCGCCCTTGTTTCAAGCCGTGAGAACTGACTTCCATCACAGCATATTCACAACCGCAATCCACCATTTGACGCAAATAAGATGATATTTCAAGAGACTCCGGTGTGGTATGGGTAGCGGGAATGACTCGGTCGCCAATAATAATATGATTGGTTCCGATGAGTCCAGTCTTTTTCCCTTGACGATCTAAAATCCATTTAATCAAATGGGTGGTGGTGGTTTTACCGTTGGTACCAGTAAGACCGATTAATTTTAAAGACTTTTGAGGGAATCCGAAAAATGCTTCTGCCGCCAGGGCCAGTGCATGCCGGGAGTTCTCTACCAGAAGCTGCGGGACATTACAAGCGGGAATTAGCTCCTCAACCAATAAAGCTGCGGCTCCCATAGCAACCGCTTTAGCGGCATATTGATGGCCATCGGTGGCGTTACCCCGCAGACAAACAAACAAATCTCCCGAAGTTATTTTACGGGAATCATACTGGATCCCGGTAATTTCCACATCTCCATGACATTGGATACCCAATGCCGATGCAATCTCCTTCAACTTCATGTTTCAACCTCCCTAACACCTTAAGTGGCGATTCTGCTATTATGGTGAAAGCGTCTCTATTTCCGTCTCGTCTTGATTTTCAAAAACGACTTTGATTACTTCGCCGCGTTTCAACTCAGTTCCTGCTTCCGGCTGCTGTGATACGGCAATGCCGGAACCTTCCGGAACAAAGACCAAGCCTAATGCCTCTGCAATTTCGCTACAGGCCAAAATTCCTTTGCCTTTTAAATTGGGTATTGTCACCGTATCGGCTCCGTCGTCTCCCATGGTGAGAATGACTTCATCTCCTTTGGCCACTTTGGTCAAAGGAGCCGGAACTTGGGACGAAACAATGTCTCCTTCGCCGCTGATGCGAAGAGTAAGTCCGCTTTCATTTAATATTTTTTCCGCTTCCTCTTGGGAAAGTCCCGTTACTGAGGGCACGGCAATAGTTTTCGTTTCCAATTCTTCTTTTATACTTGTTGTATCGCCATCGTTTTCTTCTTCCGAGGAAATCTGTGGTTCCACACCGAGGTATGGAAGCGTGTCAGAAACCACTTTCTGAAAAACCGGCGCCGCAATAGTGCCACCGTAAATAGGATAACTGCCGGGTTCATCAATCACTACCAAACAAACTATCTCAGGATCATCGGCCGGAGCAAAGCCAATGAAAGAGGCGACATATTTACTTTTGGAATAAGCGCCGTCAATGAACTTCTGGGCCGTTCCCGTCTTGCCGCCAACGCGATATCCTTCAATGTACGCTTTATTTCCTGTACCGTTGGCCACAACACTCTCCAAAATACTGCATACCCTGGAAGAAGTTTCTTCACTGATGACACGGCGTATTTCCTTTGGCGCAACGGTCTCTTTCACATTTCCATTGCTGTCCCGAATTTCCTTGACCAAATGAGGTTCCATCAGAGTTCCGCCGTTCACCGCTGCGGAAACCGCAGTGACTAACTGAATGGGAGTCACACCGTAACCCTGACCGATATACATATTAGCGACGTCAATGGGATTGATCTCGTCTTGCGAGGAAAGATCACGAAGACTTCCATTGCTTTCCCCGGGCAATTCCAAACCGGTTTCCTGACCAATACCAAAGGCTTTCAGGTAACGGTAAAAGGTTTCATTATCGTCTTCGTCAATGCGTTGCCCCACTTCCACAAAGCCGGGATTACAAGAATTCTCTGCAACTTCCACAAAACTCTGGCTGCCATGGGGGGTCGAGGACCAACACTTAATTTTTAGATTTCCAATGGAAATATAACCGGGATCATAAAACTGATCCTCCTCAGATACCACGCCTTCCTCCAAAGCGGCGCTGATGGTCAAAATCTTTGCAGTGCTGCCCGGCTCATAAAAATCGCTTATGGCAGTGTTGCGCCAGGTACTGCTGTCATAATCACCATATGCATTGGGATCATAGTCGGGGCGCACCGCCAAGGCAAGAAGCTCCCCTGTTTTGGCTTCCATCATGACAATGGCCGCCCCTTTGGGGTTGACTGTTCCGTTCATCAGTTGATCCAATTCTCGCTCGCAAAAATATTGAATATTTTCATCAATGGTAAGAACGATGCTGTCGCCGTTTTCCGGATCGACATAGCTTCGATTTGAACCAGTAATTTCTTGACCATGACTATCATACTGAGCCAAAATATATCCGTCGGAACCGGTGAGGGTGTCGTCCATCATTGCTTCGATTCCCTCAAGCCCCTGATTATCGACACCGACGAAACCCAAAATATGGGATGCCAGATTTCCATTGGGATAACTGCGCTTCGTTTCCGTCGTCAGACCGATGCCAGGAAGATCCAGTTCTCGAATTTTTGTTGCCGTGTCCTCATCAATCTTTCGTCCAATCCACTCATAAGCACGGCCGGAGGTCAGTTTTTCATAAACGGCGTCTTCCTCCAAATTCAGTAATTCCGCTAAAGTCTTGGCAATTTCCGGCGCCTCTTCGGCACTAATTTCCGTAGGACTTGCATAGACAGAGTCCACAGATATGCTCGCTCCCAAAATATTGCCATTGCGATCAAAGATAGTTCCTCGTTCTGCTTCCACAGGGACTTCCCGCATCTGCTGCTGTTTGGCTTTGGATTCCAGTTCATCGGCAGAAACAACCTGTAAATAAAAAAGCCGCAAAACAACCATAGCAAAAAGTAAGAAAAATGCAACAAAAACCAGTAAAATTCGGGTGCGAAAAAATTTTGACATAACAGAGCTTTTTGTCTTCATGATGCTAAAACCGCCTTTCAGATAATGCTTATGAAAGGAACTGATGAAACTTGACAAATGGTGTTATCGGTTTTTTTCTGCAGAGGACAGCGCTTCATAAAGCTGCTGACGAAGGGAGGTGTCCTCTTCCGTCAAAGGATCCTCTTTCTTTTCAGAGGCACTTTCGCCCCCATCATCTTTGGCAAGATAAAATATTCTGTTGTCTTCCCCACAAGAGACCATGCCTAGTTCGCGGGCAGCGGCTTCCATATGAGAAGGAGTGGTTAGAGTTGCTTCTTCCAAAGCCAACTCCTTATTCTCCGCGCTTAAAGAAGCAATTTCTTCATTCAATTGGCGGATCTCCGCTCCTTTTTCTTCAATGACACTATTGGTAGAAAGATATAATAGTGCCAAGGAAAAAATCATAGCAACCATCAAATAGCGTAAAGGTGTTTGGCGAATAAGCCGTAATGTGCTCCGCTTCTTAGGAGCTGATGTCATTTCCTTCGATGTCGATGATTTCATTTCCATACTCCTGTCAGACTCGTTCTCCGACCCGCAATTTCGCACTGCGGGCCCGTGGATTCTCCTCTAGTTCATCTTCTCCGGGCAATATGGGCTTTTTGGTAATAATATGTATCAACTGCTTTTTATCGCAGGTACAAACGACTTGGTTGGGCGGACAGATACAATCTTTGGCCAAATACTTCATGGATTCTTTGACAATTCGGTCCTCCAGAGAGTGAAAACTGATCACTGCGAGCCGTCCTCCAGGACATAGAAATTCCGCCGCTGCTTCCATGGTAGGTGCAATGATATTTAATTCGTCGTTTACAGCGATGCGTAATGCCTGAAATGTCTTTTTCGCCGGATGATGTCCATGTTCCCTCGCTTTTTTGGGAATGGCAGCTTTGATGATACTGACCAGTTCTCCCGTGGTTTCAATGGGAAATTCCTGCCGCCGTTGGCAAATAAATTGGGCGATGCGTTTTGCCCAACGCTCTTCGCCGTAACGAAAAATCATGTCGGCAAGTTCTTCTTCGCTGCATTGATTTACCAGGTCAGCCGCGGAAGCCATGTCGGCTTGCTGATTCATACGCATATCCAAAGGTGCGTTATGCTGATAAGAAAAGCCTCGTTCCTGATGATCTAACTGAGGAGAAGAAATGCCAAGATCAAGCAAAACACCATCTACTTGGTGGATTTGCAATTCCTCCATGATTTGTCGAAAATTGCAAAAGTTATTCCAAACAAAAATAGCTCGATCACCATAGGGTGCGAGCCTTTCCGAAGCCGCCTCGATGGCCTCGTGATCTTGATCAATTCCGATCACGCGGCTCTTGAGGTTCCGTCGTAGAATGGCTTCGCTGTGGCCCCCTGCTCCCAAGGTACAATCCACATAAAGCCCATCTTCTTTCCATACCAAATTGGCAATGGTTTCCTCCAGTAAAACCGGCTGATGCTGAAAATGATCCATAGTTTCTCCTAATATATATCCCACATAATATATACCCGCACGGTATATCACACAAAAACCACATCATAGACCGAAGTCGCTGAGACACTGGTCGTAATCGAGGATTTTGCTATCCTCTTCCATGGTTTCCGCCCAATGTGCTTTTGGCCAAACTTCCGCCTTAGAACCGACCCCTACCACCACGACGTCCATTTTGTCGGTAAGTCCGGCAAATTCACGGAGACTTTGGGGAACAAGCACACGACCCATGGCATCGATTTCCACATCCTGGGATCCACCGATAAAATTGCGGATCAGGAATTTTCCCTGAGGTGTACTACTGTTTTCTGCATTTAAAACCTTTTCTTCCGCTTTTTCCCATTCTTCTATGGGATAAAAGTAGAGACAATGATTGGGTCCCTTGGCCATCATCAGCATATCACCAAAGGTTTCCCGGAATTTAGCGGGGATGCTCATACGGCCTTTTTTATCAATGGTATGAAAATATTCACCGCGAAGTCTTTTTACTCCGGCCATGTGGCATCCTCCTTTCCGGAAAAAAAATCCTGCCCGATGACGGGCAGGCGAAGGGCAGAACCTCGGGTAGCTCTACCCTCGCAGTTTTTTCTGCCGTTTCTTATTTCATTTTTAGTAAACGGCGTTACAGTTTTTCATTTTCGCCCCTTACTTTGGAGCATTTGGAGCATTTGGCAGTTCCAAAACTGAAATATCTTTTTTATTTACGATGTATTCTCCCATAGACTTTACAAATAAAGTAAGTCAACGAGATTGGCCCCGTTTTCTATTTTATGAAGGAGCCGCAGTTTCATTTCACACTTTTTACTTTCTATCGTTTTATTTGGCAGCGATATGGGATTTCATGCCTTTTTTTTGGAAAAAACACTACTTTTTACCACTGCAATTAAATAATAACGTATAAATTACGATTTGTAAAGTCCTTTTCAAAAGTTTTTTTCATTTCGACAAAAAAAATTTTATCTCGCAAAAAGATAAAGCCAAAGAATCCTATAGGAAACGAAAACCGCACCGTATCGTATTAATTTATGTCGATCGCGACCTTTTTTAAATACAACCATTTCAAAAATTTCATTATTCAAACAACGATCGTGGACAATCATCTGTATCATCATTCATCCGTCATATCGTTCTTATTTACTGTAAAATGATTGAAACATGATAATATAAAAACATTTCAATATCTCCTACCAAAAAGCAAATAAAAAAGCCCTGAAAAATGTTCAGGGCATGGTGATAAACAATCTTTCATGATACCTTTTTATATCACCTTTCGTGCGAAATACCAATGTTTTATTACATTATATATCTACAAAATATACCGATGACAATTCCAAATCAAAGGAATGTATTCAAAAACCGCTTATGTTTTTTTCACTTTTTTCTTTTTTCTGCGATAGACAATCCCACAAATTACCGCAATAATGATTACCGCAATAATGATCATCTCTGTTAATCCAATCACGTCAGCCAATCCAACAAATCCCATGGTGCCTAAGGTCATGGCAATACCGGCAATACAGGCACCGGCTGTCAGGCATAAAAAGGATTTTAAAGGATTTAAACCCAATAAATAGCTGATGAGAGATCCGGTCCATACTCCGGTCATTGGCAAAGGAATCCCTACGAAAATAATTAACCCAAGAACACCGAGCTTTTCCATTTCCTGTCCCTTGGTCCGGGCTTTATCCACATAGCGATGGAGAAATTTTCGAGTAAAGGGAATTGCATCAAACAGGCGGTACACCAAAGGCCAAAGAAGCAAAATCAGTGGAATCGGCAAAAGATTTCCCAAAACCCCCCAAAACCAAGCGGACAAGGGATCCATTCCGCAAGCAATCCCAAAAGGGATGGCTGCACGAAGTTCTGTAATGGGAATCGCAGAAGCAAAAAAGACAATCCAATTAAGAGGGAGTCCCGATAAAAAAGCAAATACACTCTCGGACACGAATCATTCTCCTTTCGTTCGTCCAATAAAATTATCATACCAAAGTGGTACTGGTCACGACATTCAAAACCCGTAGTTGTTGCAAAGACCACGGACTTGCCGCTTTCTATTATAATATAAGATACAGATCACGTCTACCTTACTTTCCTTAAAATACGATTAAAAAGTAAAATTATGACAACGAAAGTCTCCCATGGTAAAAAACTATGGGAGACTTTTATGGAGTACTTAATTTTGTTTTATTCCTCACCTTCCGCACCGGATGTACCGGAATCATCCAAAAGGGATTGGGCGGTAGTAATCAACTGATTTGCAGTAGCAAGCACATCGGAAGGAGTCTCTTCGGTAGAAGTAGCCGTATCATCAGTGGTTTCTTCTTCCTCTGCAGCAGTTTCCTCTTCCGTTTCTTCTTCATTGGTGGCCAAAGGTTCCAGAACAGCGACGGCAGCATTCATGTCATCCACAATGGCTTGGTAATCTTCTGCCGTATAGAGAAGATTTGCATACGTCTGCAAATAATCGGAACTGGGAACAGTTACATTCAAACTATCGGCAAAGTGAGCGCGAAGACTTTCCACATCATTACCGGCGGCATCGGCCTGCATTAAAAGGAGATAAGCGGTTTGCCATTGGGCATCGGTAGTTTCAACGGAACCATAAATATCCAAGGCCTTTTCTGCGTAATTTTTCATCAACTGATAGCTTTCTTTGGCGTCAGCTCCTTCGTTGTAAAGCTGTTGGTATACGGCAAGATCATAATATGCTTCTGATGCAGCAATCACTGTTTCTCCGTCATCAGAATCATCCGCCGCTTTGGCGGCCTCTTTTGCCTGAGACTCCAAACTTTCAATGGAAGTACCCGTAGCAGCAGTATTTGTACCGGAGCCAAAGGATGAACCAAGATAGGCAAAGGAACTCAAAAGGCCCAGAATTAAAACAATAATGACGATAAGTGCGGGAACCTTCCATTTCTTTTTCACATTGCGTAAGTTTTCAAATAACATTCAATTTCCCCCTATGACAAGTCGTGATTTCTATACAATCATATAAAATAATGTATGAACTGTCAATATTCTATGGTTCAACGGGGGAATTTTCCCGGAGGAGGGACTTGGATTCCCATACGATCCAAAACGCCTTGAGCGGAACCATGTCCCAAAGGCTTAAATACCTCTTTTTTTTCTTTGCTCCCACAATGAGGACAAACGGAATCCCACTTTTCCTCGTATTTACAAGTAACAGTAAATTCCTCTTTGCAATTTTGACAGGTAAAACTATACTTTGGCATGGTTGTCGCTCCTTTATCTTCTTTTTTTTAAATATGTTTCAAGGCTTGAGCCAGCTTCTCAATGGAAGATGACTCATACATGGAAACATGGGGAAGAAATGCTTCTACCATAGGATAACGCTTCCAATCCTCTTTGTCCATGGGATTCAGCCAGATGATCTCCTTGGATTTCGCCGCGATGTATCTCAACTTTTCCGCCGTAGCATCGTATTCCAATGTTTTGGTATCGCTGAGAATCAGCACTACGGTTCGTTTGTTTAGTATTTTATCATACTTTTCCAAAAACTCCAAGAGGGAAGCATGAAGATTTGTCGTTTCACCGAGACCGTCGATTTTACCGAATTCCTCTGTTTCTGCATTAAAATCGCGCAGATCCAACTTGGCCAGATGGTCGGAGAAAGCAAAACACCGCATCCTGGGCAAAACCTCCGAGAGTCCCAGCATCAACTGGATGACAAACCGGCTGTATTTAATCATGGAACCGGAATTATCGGCAAAAAGAATGATCGAAGGCTTCTGAATCCGTTTCTTTTTATGAATCAATTCCAGCAATACACCGCCATAGCGCAAACTCTTCCGAAGGGAACGGCGCACATCGACGGCTTCCTTCTTCGTGCTGCGCTTATATCTGCGGCCGATGCGAGTCGCGAGACGGCGAGCCAAATGGCGAACCAAAAGGACAGCTTCTCTCACTTCTGCGCCGGAAATATCCTTCATATCCTTTAACATAAGATCCTTGGCGTCTTGGTTTTTTGCCACCTCGTAAAGAATGGAGTCAAGCTCCTCATCACCTGTAGTTTCCATGGGCATAATGTTCATTTGCCCCCAATTACTACGATAAAAATCCAAAGCACCGCGGATTGAGCGTTCCAGCCATTCTTTATGACGTTCTGTAACATTGTAGCCGACATTGGTCATCTCCACGAATTGACGGATCTTATCACGCTCCGCTTCGGGCATGGCCACATAGGTATCCAAATCTTCTTCGGACAGATCCAAAGGCTCATCTTTAAAGACGAGTTCATCTTTGAGCTCCTCAATCTCTTCCAGCTGTTCCCGATACCCATCCACCTGGGCGTCACGGTCGCCCTGGGGAACGAAATAAGACTGAAATACCGCAGTAAAAAGCGGCAAATCTACCGGAGACTTCACCAAAACCGAAGAGAGCGCCAAAAAGAACTCATCTTTTTGCGCCATATTGACATATTTTGCGGCATTCAACGCGTCCAGCAGTTCTGAGGTGCCGACAAACATTCCGGCCCTGCGAAGGATTTGGACAAAAGTCACGATACTGTTTTCTAAATATTTTTCCATAGCAGGCCTCTTTGCTTTTTAAAATTTCTGCAGCTCAAAAGGCGCTCAATCATTGTCGCCATCGGCAGCGTCAGACTTCATGATGGCACGGAGCATTTGACGGGCTCCTCCGTTGTCACGAAATTCCGCAAAATCCTCTTCATCTTTAATTAACACGTTCATTGTGTCGTCGATAAGCTTTTCCGTAAAGCGATCGGCATTAAAATCTATAAGACAACGGGCCCAATCCAGTGTTTCGGCAATGGAAGGATCTTTTTTCAAATCCAATTCCCGGCGCAGCCATGCCACACCCCGCGCCAACTGCAACGTCAATTCATTGCCTAATTCAGGCACTTTGGTTTTGACGATGGCCACTTCCTTTTCAATGGAAGGATAATCGATATTCAAAAAGACAGAGCGCCGTTTCAACCCGTCGGACAGTTCCCGCTCCCCGTTACTGGTCAAAATAACAATGGGGATTTGCTTGGCCTTCACGGTACCCAACTCCGGCACAGATACTTGGAAATCCGAAAGAACTTCAAAAAGAAACGCTTCAAATTCCGCGTCGGTTTTGTCAATCTCATCAATCAAAAGCACACACTGTTTTTCCGTACGCAGCGCTTTCAAAAGAGGGCGAGACAACAAATATTCCTCGGAAAAGATATTAACATCCTCACCCTGTCTGCTTTGGATATTCAAAAGTTGTTTTTGATAATTCCACTCATAAAGGGCTTTATTCTCATCCAGCCCCTCATAGCACTGGAGACGAATCAAATCCATATCGAAAATTGAAGCCAATACTTTGGCAATTTCCGTTTTCCCTACGCCAGCGGCGCCGGTGATCAAAAGAGGTTTTTTCAAGCGAAGAGACAAATAAAGAGGAATGACGATATCATCTTCCGCAATATAGTGCTCTTCGGCCATTGCCGTACGCAAGGAATCAATGGTAAGTTTTTCTGTGTCCATAATCGCTCTCCTTAATCAATTTAAATAACAGTCTTCTTCCTGCCAATCGGCATCCAAATACAGATCCAGATCATCCGTAAGAATACTCTGGATATTTTGCATCATCCTGGTAAGATTGTATTCTGCCGTAAGATATTCTCCCACAGAAGTATCTTCTTCCATGCGAATGCAGAAATCTTCCAAGGCGCTGTTGAGCTCGTCCACACCTTCGCCGGACATTTTTGCAAATTCTAAAGCGATTTGATATTGCCGGTATTCCCTTAACATGGCGACAGCGCGCGGATCACTGGAAATCTTCTTTTTGCAGCGCAGAAAATCTTCATATTCGCCACTGGCTTTGATGGAGGCGGCAAGATCTTCGGTCTTATCGTAAATATTCATAAAAAAGATACTCCCCCTTCCAGATTTACTTTTTATATTTCGCCGAAGATTGCCATTTACCTGCATCTATTTTAATATGACAAAAATTTACAAAACTGTACACGGTGTATTATAAACTCTGCGTATTCTATTCTCTGTTGGCAACCAATTTCCTACCATAAATTTCAATATGACAAAAATTTATAAAATTGTACACAATGTATCATAACTTTTCATTTCACCTGTATATCTATATTAATCTTATTTTTTTATATTTCAATTGCTGAGTATTTCAAAATTTTAAAATATACCATGGCCCCAAATTAGAAATCATATTCCCTCCATCATTGCCCTCACATTGACGGGATCCGAAAACTCCGTTATAATAAAGATATTCTATAATAACAATTCACCGATTGGAGGTTTCATTTTATGAAAAAATTCTTAACTTTTTTATGCGCCGCGGTGATTGCTCTTTCCCTTTTCGGCTGCATGAGTCCGGAAGAAAAACAAACCCAGGAGGGTCTCCTTGACTATATTAATGAGATCAATGCTTTGGAAACGGATATCAACCTTTTTTACGATCAGCTGCAACAGCTTGGCAATACCAGTGATACCGCTGCGGCCATTGCTATGCTGGATGAGGATATTTTGCCAACGTTAGGAACAATCAACGACAGCATTAATGCCATAAATATAGAAGATGAAAAAATCGCAGAAGTCCATCAGGAAATGGTAGATGCCTGGGGACAGATGCAAACAGCATTGGATCAAATGCATCAATGTCTGGAAACCGACGATTTGAATGGCGCCGACTCGGCTTTTAGTCAAATCGACGAGGCGGAAACGGGGTTCGAAACATTTGCCGAAGATTTACAAGCCCTTTGCAACGATTACAACATCGATTTAAAAATGGAATAAACATTAATCAAACAATAAAAATGATGAACGCTGGTATAGCGTTCATCATTTTTTATTGCCACCGGAACAATATTGTTTGTATCTCTCGCCAATGGCGACTAGTAACAAAGACACTCCCACCCCCAAAAATAGAGGATCAAAGGAAAGTTCGAACAAATTCCCGATTAGTACCGGCAAAGGCCCCAAAATAATAGCAGCCAAGGCCCAACGAGAATCCACACGACCGGGGAAAAACAAAGCACAGGTCAATGGAACCAGTACCGCAGCGCCACGGAAACCCATGGAAAGAAATCCAAAGTCATTGATGATGGCGCCGGGGACCAAAGAAGCCACGACAGCAGAAGCGAGGAGAATACCTACCAAAGTGACCCTTGTCAGAACCAAACCTTTGGAACCTTCCGCTGCAGCCGGTTTCATTTTATAAAAGATGTCGTTAACAAGGATCGTAGCAACCCCCAGAGAAAGACCGGCGCCGCCCCCCGCAACCGTAAGTAAAAGAGTGCCCAAAATGGCCCCGCCCAGCAAGGGCGGCAAATGATCCAAAATAAACACCGGAAATGCCTGAGCGGAAGAAGAAATCTCCGTGAGGCCCTGAGGAATTATTTGTCCCGCTGCGGCAAGAGCCGAAATTTCATCGCTGGTGATATAATGACCTCGCATATAAAAACCAATGAGAATACAGGCAATGCCAATGGGAGGAACCAGAAATCCACTGAGCAACGCCCCTTTCCTGGCCTTGCTGTTGCTCTTTGCCGACCAAATCGCCTGGGCATAGGTCTGGGTAGAAAGAACTCCCATGATTAAGGAAAGACCGGAACCGATATCTTTCATGGCACCACGAGCCACAGGATTTAGATAATAGTCGCTAATATCATCCCTGTTCGCAAATCCATAAAGCTCTCCCAAGGCGTTGTTTGACACTGCATCGCAAAGTGAATTCATGATGCCGCGAAAGCCACCGCTCAACGTCAATACCAGAATGAAGCCAATCAGGGAGGCAATGTAAAGCAAAATCAGCTTTGTAACGCCTCCCATTCCAGTACCCCATACTCCGCCAAAAATGACATATACTGCCATTACGATCACGGAGATCCCAGCGGCAAGATAGACATCAATGGGAAATAATGCAGTCAGCAATGCTGTAAATGCCAACACATTGGAGATCACACTGATAAAGATCCCTACAGAACATAATACGGAAGCAATGGATTCAGAGCGGCTCCCATATTCTTCTCCAATGATCTGCAATAATGTCATATCGCCACTATGACGTAGCGGCACAACATAACCAATGGCCAATACGATACACCCCAAACCTGCTCCCAATGTAAACCACCAAGCAGAAATACCAAAAGAAAAAGCCATTTGTACAGTACCCACTGTGGCTTGCCCCCCGACAAGGCTTCCCATAATGGTACCACAGACAAGCCAAGCCCCGGCTTTACCATTGCCGGTGGTAAAATCTTTCGCATTGTTTACTCTCTGTCCAGACCAAAGACCGACTACAGCAATGAGGACAAGTATTAACAAAATTCCAACAATATGCCAAACACCGACTTGCATTCTGATCGAGCCTCTATCAAACATAATAATAAATAAACTAATTTATTATAACATAATCTATCAACGACGGGGGATCACATACTGTTCAAATCTCTGCTATTTTCCGTTAGATGACCGGAACCATACTTCCAAAGGCAACCAATGTCACAAAAGATAGCGGCAGGAATGGATGTTCCCGCCGCTACCTTTGCAAAACCATGAACAAAAATGGCTTCCTACAGACATTATTAAATCCTTTATCTATTTTTTACAAACCAAGGACAATCCAGGCAACGATATTCACAAACCATATCTGCCGGTAAAATAATAATTTGCTGCCCCGGATAAATCACATCCTCATCTTTGATCTCAGGATTTGCCATCATAATTTGCTTTACGGTAACATTGAATTTATGGGCGATAGAGTAGAGACTGTCTCCTTTTTGCACCACATAGATGCGGGGATGCTCCGTGACTTCGCTTTGAGACATGCGTTCTTCTTCCAATTCCACCGAATCATTTTCTTCATCGCGCATACATCCATTACCGCGCAAAGGAATCATTAATACCCAACCTGCTTCTATATAATTGGGATTGGTAATTCTGGGATTGGCACGAATAATAGCATTGACAGATACTCCATACATCCGAGCAATCTTATAAAGAGTATCCCCCTGTTTTACTGTATAGCAGGTACAATCGACATGACCAATGGGAACGCGAATAATCTGACCGGGGAAAATCATATCGGGATTTTTGATTTGGGGATTGGCTTTGATCAAGTTTTCCAATGAGACATGATAAAGACCTGCGATTTCATAAAGGGTATCACCGGGCTGTACCACATAATCCACACCAACGGCTCCCTGGTGACGAGGCATCATCGACGTGGGAGGAATGCGCACCATAGTCCATGGGAAAATCACATCGGGATTTTCAATTTGGGTGTTGGCAGCCAGCAA
The DNA here is from genome assembly GCA_904420535.1 of Candidatus Cryptoclostridium obscurum. Classification (GTDB taxonomy): domain Bacteria; phylum Bacillota; class Dehalobacteriia; order UBA7702; family UBA7702; genus Cryptoclostridium; species Cryptoclostridium obscurum. Next base: position 27,738 of record CAJFVQ010000009.1, on the reverse strand, counting down.
AGCGTTGAGGGAAATATCGTAAAGTTCGGCAATGGACGAAAGGGTTTGCCCCTGCTGAACCTGATGGGGACCGGGAATACGAAGGCGTTGACCGGGGAAGATACGATCAGGATCTGTAATCTCAGGATTGGCATTGGTCAAAGCTTCCACAGCCAAACCAAACATTTCGGCGATTCTCTGCAATGTATCCCCTTGTTCCACAGTGTATGTTGCCATATCGCCGTTGGGCATCCGAGGAATATAAATTTTTTGTCCAATGTCAATGCGATCCGGATCTTTGATTTGAGGATTAATACGAAGCAATTCCCCTTCACTGACGCCATGCATCCTGGCAATGGACGAAATAGTATCACCACGTCTTACTACGTGAATCCCGGGAAGATAAAGTTGCATTCCAGGGGTAATACGATCGGGGTCTTTAATTTGAGGATTGGCAAGAATCAATGAATCCAAATTCAAAGCATAACGCTGAGCAATATGGAAAAAAGTATCGCCACTTTTTACAATATAAAGACGCCCATTTCTGCTTTTGGCCGGAGGAGCCGGAGGCATTGGCGGCACAGGATGCGTTGGCGGCATCGGATGCGCAGATCCTCCCGTAGGAATCGTTAATACCTGACCGGGGAAAATTAAATTGGGATCCTTGATTTGAGGATTGGCCTTGATTAAAGCATCTAAGGAGATCCCGAATCTCCTTGCGATTAGCCACATTGTATCACCGGAACGAACTGTGTAAACGGTGCCACCGCCCCCGCCGCCATGCCCTTGGGGAATAAAAATCCGCTGTCCCACATCGATGCGATCCGGATCTTTGATTTGGGGATTTGCCTTCAGGAGGCGCTCCAAAGAAATACCGAATTTCTTTGCGATCAGCCACATCGTATCGCCGGGGCGCACCGTATAAACGGACATACCGCCTTCTGAGGGCAAAGGAATATTGATGCGGTTACCGGGATAAATTTTGTTAGGATCTTTGATCTGAGGATTCGCACGAATCAATTCCTCCAGAGATACACCGAAGCGTTTGGCAATGAGCCAAAGAGTATCGCCCTTTTCTACAATATAATGTTGCATGGATGCACCTTCCTTTAAAAAATTTACTTTAAAACCATATGCGGAATGGCAAGAAAGGTTGCATGGACACTTAAAAATTACAGATTTTTTATCACAAAAAACGCCAAATTGTATCATAATTTTTATTGACAGCGATCCCTAATCAAGAAATCACCAAAAGTCAAAAAATTACACCTCCAATGTAAAAAAAATAAACCAAAAAATTGCAATTTCACCCTTTACCTTTTATGATATTTTTGTGATAATATTTACAACAAAGAAATGTGCCATAGAGAAAAAGGCACGTAAAAATAAGGAGGTAATTCTAATGGCAACTTTAGAATCCGTAGCACAATGCGTTATCACTGGTAACTTAGGCGAAATCAAAGGTCAAGTTCAAGAATTGATCGATGCCGGTACTGCTCCCCTCGATATCATCAACGAAGGTCTCATCGGCGGCATGAACATCGTTGGTCCCCGCTTCAAAGCTGGCGAAATGTTTGTTCCTGAAGTTCTCATGGCTGCAAAAGCAATGGGCGCTGGTGTTGAATTGGTAAAACCCCTCCTCGGTGGCGATGATATGCCTTCCTTGGGTAAAGTTGTTCTCGGTACCGTTAAAGGTGACTTGCATGACATCGGCAAAAACTTGGTCGGTATGATGCTCGAATCCACCGGCTTCACCGTAGTAAACGTTGGTATCGACGTTGCTCCTGAAGATTTCCTCAAAGCTGCCAAAGACAGCGGTGCTAAAATCGTTGCGATGTCCGCTTTGTTGACCACCACCATGTTGGCCATGAAAGAAACTGTTGACTGCTTCAAAGAAGCTGGCATGAACGATGTAAAATTGATCGTTGGTGGCGCACCTGTTTCCCAGGAATTTGCTGATGAAATCGGTGCTGACGGTTTTGCTCCTGATGCTGCTACCGCTTGCGACCTCTGCAAAAAACTCTTGGGTTGCTAAGTTTAAGTTATTAGTTATTAAAAGAGTCGGTCCATTGACCGACTCTTTTTTTGAAAGAAAAATCTGTTTTTTAAAATGGAAGGTAGCTGCCTTTACTTTGCCGGAGTTGTTAAATTCTCCTATCCATTTCCCACTTTCATTGTATCGGTCTACTGCAATTATATGCCCCACAACAGGTATATGGTCAATCATTGGTTTCTCCATTGACCCTGGATGCCAATATGATACCACAAAAAGCTTTCATATTATATTCTTATCTTATTACCTTCTTCCACATAGAGACACAACCTCTTTTCTCGATACGATCCAACCTCTACTTTCCTCCGAACACCTTTTCCATCTCATCGTTCAAATCTATAGTACGGAGCTATGTGATATAGACTTTTGTCATAACATTTCTATCACTTTGTTTATATAATTATATAATACCATTCTTTTTCGCCAACAGAAAGAGCACCTATAAACTACTTTCAATTCTAATTTGACAGAAATCTCTCGATATCTTTAAAACATTTGCTAAAATTGTTGTAAATCCGTTTACTTTTATATAAGAAAAGAGTATACTGTTTCTGTTGATTTTTCTATTCATTAGAAAAATATGATCGTTATGACCACGAAATCATTATTAGGAGGCTGAAAATGAAAAAACTACTTATGTCCATTGTGACAGTAATACTATGTTGTTTATTGATGGCTTGTAGCTCAGATGAGGAGACATCAGAGAATCAGGCCAATGAAAACCAAAAAGTCGTAGTTTACAATGGGCAGGAATACACCATTCCCACCAATGCAACTAAAATCGTTGGCGCAACCCCCTCTGCAACAGAAATCATAGCCGGTTTGGGCGCTGCCGATAAGTTAGTAGCAGTTGACAACTACAGCACCGATGTAGATGGTATTGACAAAGACTTGCCCACTTTTGACACAATGTCACCCGACATTGAGATGCTAATGTCTCTGGATCCTCAAATTCTTATTGCTTCCAGCAACAGTCAATTAAACGATGATGATCCTTATCGAACCTTAGTGGAACAAGGCGTTACCGTTATTTATATGGATAATTCCGTGTCTTTGGAAGGCATCATGGATGATATAGAATTTCTGGGAGAAGTGGTCAACAAAGAAGACACCGCTCAAAGCATGACAGAAAATATGCAGGCATCCATTGATGAAATTGCGGCCATCGGAGAAACGATTACCGATAAAAAAACCGTCTATTTTGAATTAGCCCCGGCACCGAATATCACAACTTTTGGTACCGGAAATTTTCTCAACGAAATTATAGAGCTCTGTGGTGCTGAAAACGTCTTTAGCGATGAAGAAGGATGGATTTCACCTAATGCCGAAACCATCATTACGAAAGCACCTGATGTCATTATTACGAATGTCGATTATATGGACAACCAAGTCGACGAAATTAAGGGAAGAGACGGTTGGAACACTATTCCCGCCGTGGCCAATGGTGAGGTCTATTTGGTAGAAGCAAATGCATCTTCCCGTCCTACTCAAAATGTGGTAAAAGCAATGAATGAAATTGCAAAAGCAATCTACCCAGAATATTACAATTAAAGGGAAAGGTTCATAAGCATACTCAATCATGAAGAAAAAAATTATCATCAGCTTGATTCTGACCCTTGTGATCATTCTTTTATCCGTTTGTATTGGTAGTCAAACAATCTCTCCCCTTCACACTTTTTCTATTTTGGGAAACAAGCTGTTTCAAATCCCATTAAACAGTGGAATCTCCGATAATGAGGTTGCTATTGTATGGCAACTCCGTTTACCAAGAGTTCTTCTGGCGTTTTTCGTTGGCGGGGCATTGGCTGCCAGCGGCACTGTTGTACAATCAGTTCTGCGGAATCCCTTGGCTTCTCCTTTTACATTAGGGGTTAGTTCCGGGGCCTCATTGGGGGCAGGACTTATTATTATTTCAGGATTATCATTATCAGGGATTGGAATCTTCACCCTGCCTTTGGTCGGCCTGATTTTTGGTCTGGCCACAGTTTTTGGCAGTGTTTTGTTGGCGAGTAAAATCGATCCTAACATGAGCAATAACACCATTGTCTTAACTGGGATGGTTTTTTCCCTATTTATCAATGCACTGCTTCAGGCGTTGACCGCCCTTTTCAGAGAAAATCTTGAATCTATTGTGCTTTGGCAAATGGGTTCCTTCGCATTAAAAGGATGGAAATACGTTGGCGGTATTTTGCCATTTTTTCTCATCGGAATCATTGGTTTAATGTTCTATGTACGGGAAATGGATATACTCACTTTTGGAGAAGAACAAGCCAAGGCAGCAGGTGTGGAAACAGAAAAAGTAAAATGGATTTTGCTGGGCCTTACTGGGATATTGACCGGCAGTGCCGTAGCATTCGCCGGTGTAATTGGGTTTCTGGATCTCATTGCGCCCCATGTGGTCCGCAAAATTTTCGGTTCGTCACACCGTTATGTTCTGCCTATGTCCATTTTTTTTGGAGGTATCTTCATGGTCATTGCGGACCTTATCTCCAGAACGCTGGTGCCATCCTCGGAAATTCCTGTCAGCGTTATTTCTGCTCTCATCGGCGCTCCATTTTTTGCCTACGTATTTTTCAAAAAAGAGAAGGTTCGCAACTCTTAAATCAATATCACAACGGGAAGCAGGTATTTTATGCTTGAAGTGAAACATATCAGCTGTGGTTACCAGGATGCAAAAATCGTTAACGATATTAGTTTTTCTCTGAATCGCGGCGAAATCCTCTGTATTATCGGCCCTAACGGGTGTGGGAAAACGACACTATTGCGGGGTATTACAGATCTCCTTCCCTACGAGGGGAGTGTAACCCTGGACCAACAGGAAATCCGCACAATGAAGCGACGAGAGATCTCTCAAAAAATAGCGCTCATGGCCCAGGTTAGTTCAGCAACATACTTTTCTTATACTGTCTACGAAGCAGTGGCTTTGGGTCGTTACGCTCACCAAAAAAGCCGTTTCGGGACCTTATCCACCGAGGATAAAGAATTCGTGGACCACTGCATGGAAGAAGTAAATCTCATGGAAATTAAGGATAAGCCCATTACACAATTATCCGGTGGTCAGATGCAGCGCGTTTTTTTGGCAAAAGCCTTAGCCCAAGATCCGGAACTGATTCTATTGGACGAGCCCACCAATCATCTCGATATTCGTCATCAGTTAGAATTATTAGAATTTCTTAAAGTCTGGTCTTCAGAAAATCGCCGTGGTGTCATCGGCGTGTTGCATGATCTTAATATGGTAAGAGATTTTGCAGACAAAGTTCTATTGATGAAAGCCGGCCGCATGGTGGCTTACGGTGGAAGCAATACCATTTTTGAAGGCGACGCTTTAGAAGAAACTTACGGCATTGATATCAAGGCCTGGATGAAAAGTCTTTTGGAAAAGTGGTAAAACTGAAACCAAACAACTTAAGCCGTTTCTTATGAAACGGCTTAAGTTGTAATATTTACTGGTAATCACTGAGAAGTTATGATAAAATACACCGTAGCCAAAAGGATTTTACAGGAGGAAATCATGAAATTCCAATGCCTATTGATTGCTGCCAAAGACATCGCAGTTCCCAGAAATTTTATGAAAAGGTATTGAAACAAAAAGAGATTTTCTACGTCGGTGCAAACATTACTTTCTAGGGTAGTTTGGCCTTAGAAGCCATCGAACATAGCAGAAATTTCAGGAAAAATCCCGAAGAAATCCCCACAAAGTGCTACGCGGCGTACTCTATTTTGAGGAAGAAGATTCCGACTCCTGTTTGCAAAAAGTAAACTCATGACATTTAAAACTGGTACACCACCGGAACCAGTACGGACTCTGTTTTTATAATTCCGACGGTTATGTCATCGATGTAAGAGAGAGTATAAGAACGGTGATTCGCCGTTTTCTTAAAGGAAGGAATAGCACCAGCGTCGGAAGAGGCCACAAAGTTCTCCCAAATTTGTAAAGGAATGTATGGAAGAATATGAAACGAATCACTCTACGCCCAGCAGTGGAAAAAGATGCCCCTAAAATACAGGAGATCCAACAGTCGATCTTAGAGTCCCATAACAACGTCGATTCCATTGCCGCAATCAGAGAAACAATGGGAAAAAAAGGAAATCACTACTTTTTTATCACTCAAGGAAAAGCAGTCGTCGGTTTTCTCCCCGTTCAAAAAATATCTAAGGATCAATGCCGTTTGGGACCGATTTTTATGGAATCCCCACAGCGGGAAAACGATGTGATCGCAGCAGCGGAGATCAAATTTCCATCACGGCATTACCGTTTAGAAACATTCTTCCTTTCAGAAGAACATACCAAAAGCATCATGGCAATGGGATATGAACCTCGGAGAAACGATAACGATAGGGAAGACGTCGCCTCCCCTACCATCGCCATTTTTGAGAAGGGACAGTCACAAAGGAATCTTTTTAAGGAACAGCTTCGCAAAGAAAAGCAATTCCTACCGCAGTTAGTAAAACCTGTCATATTTACCGCCCTGTTCTTCCTATTTGCCATGGTCCTTTCCTTTGCATGGCTTTCCAACCATCAGGAGGTCCAAAATTATTTCAATGCCATGATGGAAACAGTGGTGGAAGAAGCCGAATCCTACCAGACCTCTGATGAACCTACAACGACCACGGGATCAGAAGACGAAAACAGCAACAATGAGCCCTTGGCAGGTTACGACTCTTTTGACATGTTCCGTTTCATTTTTCTCAATAACCTAAGGGCCAACGGCCTGATTGCTTTTTCCGGTTTACTGCCTTTTATTTTTATGCCGTTGTTTTACTTATTGGTGAATTGTTTTGCCATCGGAGCATTTTGTATCACCTTCCTCGAACAGGGAATCGATCTCGGTCTACTATTAGCTGGACTTTTGCCCCACGGCATTGTGGAAATTCCCACCATGATTGTGGCAGCGTCTCTCGGTGTATCCCTTTGTATTCAACTCATACGACGCATCATTCATGAGACACCGATCCTGCCGATGTTGGCCGATACCATTCGAACCTATCTGTTACTCATTCTCCCGCTGGTATTGATCGCGGCTTTGATCGAAGCCTACATTACTCCTTACGCAATCCTCTTGTTTATGTAAAATGTTTCTCTTTTTTATTCGTTATCTTTCTATCCTTGATATCTATTCTATTACATTAAAAGGACTGCCCTACAATATTAGGCAGTCCTTTACTGATAAATTCCTTCGATTTCTTTTATAGGTTATCCAGAGTCAAAGAGGCAGTTCAATTTTTGGTTTTTTCCTTGATTTGCGATATAACACAATGCAACGGCCAATGATCTGCACCAACTCCGCGTTAAGTTCCTTTGCCAGCGATTCTCCCGCTTCTTTGGCCTCCTCCGCAGAATTTTTAAGAATTTTTATTTTAATCAATTCCCTGGCCTCCAAGGCATCATCTAACTGCTTCACAAAATGATCGCCAATTCCCTCTTTACCGATTTGAAAGATAGCATCCATGGTCATGGCCATACTTCTGAGATAGCTTTTCTGTTTTCCTTTTAACGTCATTTGTGATTTGCTCCTTTATCAACACGTTATTCGGCGTAATCAAATTCCAGATCATACACGACAATGGTATCGCCCTCTACAGCGCCGGCTTCCCGTAGGGCGTCATCTAATCCCATGGCTTTGAAAATCCGCTGGAGACGGCGAACAGCGTCTTCATTTTCAAAATCTGTCATGGCGATCCACTTTTTCACTTCATCGCCTTCCACGTGGAGATATCCCCAGGGATCGCGATAAATGGTAAAGGGTTTTCGCTCTTTCATGGTCGTCACTTTGATTTCTTCCGGAGCGACCGGTTCCTCTTTAGGCGCATTCTGGACGATCTCATAAGCACGATACAAAACCTTTTTCAGATTCTCTCCTTGCACCGCGGAGATCGGGAATATCTCGAAACGATCTCCGTATCTTTCCCGCAAACGGCGAAGGTTCTCTGCAGAATCAGGCAAATCCATTTTATTGGCCGCGATGATCCGCGGTTTTTTCCCCAATTCCTCTTTGTATTTTTCCAGTTCACGACTGACGATCTCAAAATCCTCCAAGGGATCCCGGCCCTCTTGACCCGACATATCCAAAAGGTGAATCATCACTTTGGTGCGTTCCAAATGACGCAAAAAATAATGGCCCAGCCCTGCGCCTTCATGGGCGTTTTCAATCAAACCGGGAACATCGGCAATGCAAAAGGTCTGTTCATCACCGAGATTTACAATGCCCAAATTCGGCTCCAAAGTGGTAAATGGATAGTCGGCAATTTTAGGTTTTGCCGCGGAAACCCGGGAAATAAAAGTAGATTTCCCAGCATTGGGCATTCCGACCAAGCCCACATCGGCTAAGACTTTCAATTCCAAGCGGATCCAAGCTTCCTCTCCCGGTTCCCCTTTTTCGGCGATCATCGGTGATTTATCGCGATTCGAGGCAAAACGGGCATTTCCCTTACCTCCGCGACCGCCGCTGACGACTTTGACCTTTTGTCCGTCCTCCACCAAATCGGCGAAGACTTCCTCCTGGCCGTCAAAACGAACAATGGTTCCCAAGGGAACTCGCAAATAGATGTCCTTTCCCGATTTCCCGATCTTATTAGAGCTCTGTCCATTTTCGCCTTTCGGCGCTTTATAATGCTGCTTCATTTTAAAATCCAAGAGGGTATGAAGATTATGATCGGCAATAAAGTAGATACTGCCGCCGCGTCCGCCGTCGCCACCGTTAGGTCCCCCCTCAGGCACGTATTTTTCTCGGCGAAAGGCAACGATACCATTGCCGCCGTCGCCAGCTTTTAGGAATATTTTCGCTCTGTCATAAAACATAAATCCACTCCTTGCGCCCTCTTGCAGAAAGCGGGCACTTCCATTTTAAAAAATAAGTCGGAGCGTAAAACGCTCCGACTTACATCCTTAGTTTGCTTTTCTTTCAGCATAAATGCTGACTTGCTTTCTGGTATGGCTAACAGTTTCAAAACTTACATAACCATCCATTTTTGCGAAGAGTGTATCATCTCCGCCAAGACCAACATTATGACCGGGGTGGAATTTGGTTCCCCGTTGTCTCACAATGATGCTTCCAGCGGTCACATACTGACCGTCATGGCGTTTGAGACCAAGCATTTTCGGTTTGCTGTCGCGACCGTTTTTCGAACTACCGCCTGCTTTTTTATGTGCCATTAAAATCCCACCTCCTTATAATGTGATATCCTTCACCAAAACTTCGGTATAGGGTTGACGATGACCGTTTTTGGTATGGATGTTCTTTTTGGGCTTGTAATGAACAACAGTTACTTTTTTATGTTTACCCTGGGAAACAACTTCACCCTTGACTTTGGCTCCGTCCACAGTGGGAGTACCAATCTTTAACCCATCATCAGTCATTACGGAAAGAACCTGTTCAAAAGTGACTTCAGCGCCTTCTTCCAGCGCTAATTTTTCAACTTTGATCTTGTCACCCACGGCAACTTTATACTGTTTGCTGCCGGTTTCAATAATTGCGTACATTGAAATACCTCCTGTTTATACTCGCTCTCGTCGGGGGGATCGCTCCACTTAAAGCCCATGAGATGCGGTTGAAACGAACATTATAATTATAATGGCTTTCCTATGTTTTGTCAAGGAAAAACATACTTTTTCCGTGAGGAAAAGATAACGATTCAAAAATCACAATCCTATGCTATAATATAAGGCAAAGGAAAACTTTGCTTATTTTATGATACAAAATAACTTCAAGAGAAAGGAAATCTTTATGGAAAATGCGATCCTATGGGTCATGTATTTTTATATCTACTCCGTTTTGGGATGGGTGGCAGAGACCATTTATTGTTCGGTAGGGCAGAGAAGTTTCGCGGAACGGGGATTTTTAAACGGTCCTTATTGTCCCATCTACGGCTTTGGTGCCATCATTATTTTACAGGCATTATACCCCTATACTGATCATCCTACGATCATTTTCCTCCTGGGGATGGTTCTTACCAGCGCTCTGGAATATATGGTCAGTGTCCTGATGGAAAAACTCTTTCATATGCGTTGGTGGGATTACTCCGAGCATCGTTTCAATCTGAACGGACGGGTCTGTCTTCTGAATTCCACGCTCTTTGGGATTCTTTGTCTCATATTGACCATGGTGATTCATCCCTTCCTTGAAACCGTTATGTCCAAGGCCCCCTTCCTTTGGATCGAAGTAGCTGTGGCGATTTTCACCGTCGGGATGGCCATTGATTTGATCTTCTCCGTCCGCGCCACATTGCGCCTGGGCCACCATCTGGATCGTCTGAAGGAAGCCGAGGAAAAATTGCGCCACGAACTCGAAGAGGCCAAGGAGAATACTGAGGAGCGATTCCGCCAATGGCTGGAAGAGCAGGAAAGAACCAAAACGGAAATCTTCGCCTCCATGGAAGAGGGGAAAGAAAGGATCAGGGAGCACTTACGGGAGCACGAAGAACTTTTGGGAGATCCAAGGGAACAATTCAATCGTTGGCGTTCAGCGAAACAAAAACACATGGAAGAAACATTTGCTGCATTGAAAAAAACCCAAGGTCGCCAGGAGCGCCGCTTGCTGCGTTCCTTCCCTCATTTGGAATCGCAGAAGGGAAAGGATCTCCGAGAAAACTTGAAAAAACGAATAAAATGATAAAATGGCAGGCGTTTTCGCCTGCCATTTTATCATTTTATTTAATAGAGTAATTATTTCAAACTGCGACTGCCGGGTTTGTAAGGTTCCGATTCCCCGGCTTTACACATGGGGCAATCAGCGGCTTCATAGCTCACCACTTCCATCGAGAGGACAGGACAAAGCTTTACGCCCAAATCAACTTTTCCATTGCTGCGATCTACGAGAACACCGACGCCGACCACTTCCCCGCCTTGCTCCCGAACAATGTCGATAACTTCCTGTACAGAACCGCCGGTGGTCACAACGTCTTCCACCACCAGAACCTTCTGTCCTTTTTCAATGGAGAAATTTCTTCTTAAGGTCATTTTTCCGTTTTCCCGCTCGGCGAAGATATTGGGAACGCCAAGTTGACGTGCCACTTCATATGCTACCAAGATTCCCCCCATGGCGGGGCCAATAACCAGTTCCACACCGGCATCTTTGTAAGCGTCCACAATCACTTTGCAAAGTTTTTCCGTATAGTCGGGGAAGCGAAGCACCTGAGCGCACTGCATATAGCGATCGGAATGGCGGCCGCTAGTGAGCAGGAAGTGACCTTCCAGCAAGGCATTGGATTTCTTAAAAATTTCCAAAATTTCTTTTTGATCCATGATTATCTCTCCTTTATATAAATAATATCACATATTCAGGGATTCGATTTCCGATACGATGTCTTTGACCGCAGTCATGCGATCAGACGCTTTGGTAATGGGACGGCCAATCACCAGATAATCTGCTCCGTCACGCACGGCTTCACCGGGAGTTTTGACCCGTTTTTGATCACCCAACGCCGCGTCACGAGGACGGATTCCCGGGGTAACGATAAGGAAATCAGGACCGCAAGCTTCTCGGATCATTTCAATTTCCAGAGGTGATGCCACCACACCGTCCATGCCGGCTTCCTTAGCCATTTTTGCCAATGCCACCACCTGTTCGCCGATGCTTCGGCTGACACCGACTTCCTTTTGCATTTCTTCTTCGCTCATGCTGGTTAATACAGTAACGGCGATCAGCAGAGGTTTTTCTACACCCAGCTGTTCCGATTCCTCTTTGAGTGCTTTGACTGCTTCGGCCATCATCGTATAGCCGCCGCTGGCGTGGACATTGAACATGAATACACCAAGATTTGCGACAGTACGAGCGGCCGATGCCACAGTATTGGGAATATCATGAAATTTCAGATCCAGAAACACTTTGCCGTTACGTTTGGCCACTTCGTCCAAGATCTCCGGTCCTACGGCATTATAGAGCTGCATACCGATTTTATAGGCGCCTACGGCGTCACCCAATTCTTCTACAATGGCAAGGGCTTCTTCCTTGGTGGGAACATCCAATGCCACAATGATTTTATCTTTCATTTTCTTCTCCTTCTTTCGTTTTACCGTTATCGCCATGCCAAACCGATGATCTCGTTGACGTCGCTATAACCGTTATCATTCAGATATTGCTCGATCCCCTCTGCCACTTTCATGGTGGTATCGGGTTCTAAAAAATTACCGGTTCCCACAGAAACTGCGGTGGCGCCAGCCAGAAGAAATTCCACGGCATCCTCCCAGCAAACGATGCCTCCTTGTCCGATGATAGGAAGATTCACAGCTTGAGAAACCTGATACACCATACGCAGTGCCACCGGCTTAATGGCCGGACCGGAGAGACCTCCCATTACATTGCCGAGGACGGGACGTTTTTTCTTAATATCAATGGCCATCCCCAGCAAAGTATTGATCAGGGAAAGTCCATCGGCTCCTGCTTTTTCCGCAACCTTTGCCATTTCTACAATATCAGTAACATTGGGAGAGAGTTTGGCAAAGATCGGTTTCGATGTGTTTTTTCGTACCTGGTGAATGGCATCATATGCTGTTTGCGGGTTGGTGCCAAAAGCCATTCCGCCGTTTTTTACATTGGGGCAAGAAATATTGATCTCCAATGCTGCCACATTTTCTTCCAGATCGAGAATGGAAGAGATTTCGCCGTAATCTTCCACACTGCTGCCGGCGATATTTACGATGATGGGAGTTTCGTATTTAGCCACCTGGGGCAATATATATTTGATAAAAACATCGACACCGGGGTTTTCCAAACCGATAGAGTTCAATATTCCCGCAGGAGTCTCAGCGATACGAGGAGAAATATTGCCAGGACGAGCTTCCAACGTCGTTCCTTTTACGGTAATGGCACCTAATTTTGTGAGGTCCACATAGTCCTTCATCTCCAAACCGGAACCGAAGGTACCAGAACCGGTCGTGACTGGATTTTTCATGGTGAGACCGCTTAAATGCACCGTAGTATTGACTTTACTCATAGCTTAATTCCCCCAATCTGAACACAGGCCCCGCTTGACAAACCTTACGGTTTCTTCCATCCTTGCCTTTGACGGAACAGGAAAGGCAGAGTCCCAATCCACAACCCATATGAGCTTCGGTGGAGATTTCGCCCTTGACACCGTATTGTTCTGCCATGGATTCAATAGCATGCAGCATGGGAATGGGGCCGCAGGTATAGAGGTAATCGCAGGTTCCATTCTTGAATTCTTCCTCTAAAATATCGGTAACAAAACCTTTCACTCCCATGGATCCGTCTTCCGTGGCGATCTTACATTCAGCGCCAATAGCATGATAAAGCTCCAAAGCCACGATACTTTCCTTAGATCGTGCTCCCAAAATCAGTACGACTTGTTTCCCTTTTTCTCGCAGCGCTTGGATCAAAGGATATAACGGCGCAGAACCGATTCCCCCGCCAATCACCACAGCGCGATTTCCCTCAAAATCCAAAGAAAATCCTCTGCCCAAAGGCCCCAGCAAATTAATATCTTGACTTGCCTGCATTTCTGTCATCATCATGGTGCCTTTCCCTACCACCAAATAGAGGAAGGCAATGGTTCCTTTTTCCGTATCAATTCCATGAAGACTGATGGGACGACGGAGCAAAGGCTCCATGCGATCGTGAAGCCGCACATTGACGAATTGCCCTGGCACGGCCACCGCCGCAATCTTCGGAGCGGCTATTTCCATGCGCCATATATCCTGGCCAACCTTTTCATTGGCGAGGATTGTTCCATGTTCTACCATACGATCACTCCTTTACCACACCGTTTTCCATTTTGACAATACCGTCCACAAGAGTCATCACCGGCCAGCCCTTCAAAGAAACGCCTTCGTAGGGCGTATTCTTTCCTTTGGAATAAAAAGACTTACCGTCCACTGTTTTTTCCAAGGTCTCATCGATGACCACAATATCGGCGGGAGCGCCTTCTTGCAAAGTACCGCCGGGAAGCTTCATAATCTCCGCCGGGCGAGTACTCATCATGCGGAGCATCTCCATGGGAGTAAATTTACCACTATGAACGAGATAGTGCCACATCAGTGGCAAGGCTGTTTCAAAACCGCTGATGCCGTTGGCGGCAAAATGAAATTCAATCACTTTATCCTCAATGGTATGGGGCGCGTGATCCGTAGCTACACAATCAATGATTCCCTCCTTGAGTCCTTGAATCAAGGCTTCTACATCGGACTGTTCGCGGAGGGGCGGATTCACTTTAGTATTGGTATCATACGTTTTCACCGCTTCGTCGGTGAGGGTCAAATGATGGGGGGTAACCTCCGCTGTGACATTGAGGCCCTCCCTTTTGGCTTTCCGAATCATTTCCACACCATTGGCGGTGCTGACATGGGCCACATGGAGATGGGCTTTGGTTTGGCGGGCTAAAATGATATCTCGGGCAATCATCGTCTCCTCAGCAGCCCTGGGAATCCCTCGTAATCCCAAAACCGTAGACATGTAACCTTCGTGCATATCACCTTCATCTACCAGATCCAGATCTTCTTCATGAGCAATGATAGGTAAATCGAAAATTAGGCTATATTCCAAAGCAAGGCGCATGATTCGACTGTTCTCCACCGGACGTCCGTCGTCGGAAAAGGCCACGGCTCCCGCTTCTACCATAGAAGCCATTTCTGCCAGCTCTTTCCCTTGACTCCCTTTGGTAATTGCACCGATGGGATAAACATGGACATGGCCTTCTTGCTCACCTTTATTCTTCACATAGTGCATGGCGGCGGGATTATCGGCCACAGGATTGGTATTTGGCATGGCCATCACCGAGGTAAATCCACCGGCTGCTGCTGCCATGGTACCGGTGGCGATGGTTTCCTTCCGTTCAAATCCAGGTTCCCGCAGATGACAATGGATATCAATAAGTCCCGGTGCCACAATTTTTTTGCTGACATCAATAACTTCGGCATCTTCCGCCGCAATCGACTCTGCCACCGCCGCGATGACCCCGCCATCGATGAGCACATCACCGACCATATCATAGCCCCGAGAAGGATCAATGACGCGGCCACCCTTTAATAAAATCTTATTCATCCTGACCACCTCCCGACATGAGATAAAGCAAAGCCATACGACAGGCGACACCGTTCGTTACTTGTTCTTCCACAGTACATTGGGCGGAATCCGCCACTGCCGTAGGGATCTCAATGGTACGGTTCATAGGTCCGGGATGGAGCACCAAAAGATCACTTTTGGCCCGTTTCAACCGTTCTTCCGTCATTGCATAGCATTTAGCATATTCTTCAATGGAGGGAAACAGCCCTTTCTGCTGGCGCTCCAATTGAATACGGAGAACATTTACCACATCGGACCCTTCCAATGCTTCGTCAATATCATAATAAACTTTGGCTCCCATTTGTTCCACTTCTGTGGGCATCAGTGTCGGCGGACCACAAACACGTACATGGGCGCCGAGTTTTGTTAATCCCCAGATATTAGATCTTGCCACACGGCTGTGAAGAATGTCCCCCAGAATGGTCACGGTTAATCCTTTGATCTGCCCTTTTCGTTCGAGAATGGTAAATAAGTCTAAAAGAGCTTGGGTAGGATGGGCATGGGTACCATCGCCAGCATTGATGACCCGGGCATTTACGGCTTCCCCCAAAAGTTTTGGGGCCCCGGACATATTATGACGAATGATGATAATATCCGTACCCATGGCATCCAAGGTGCGACCGGTATCCTGCAAACTTTCGCCTTTGGCAACGCTCGACGCCGAAGAGGAGATATTGCAAGTTCCTGCACTGAGATATTTTGCAGCCAGTTCAAAGGATAATCTTGTTCTGGTGCTGTTTTCATAGAACAACGTGGCAACGGTTTTTCCCCTTAAGGCGGGAACAGTTTTGATTTTACGTTTCAATACATCTTTCATTGGTTTTGCTGTTTCGAGGATCTCCATGATCTCTTCGGCAGTCAAAAATTCCAGATCGATGAGGTCTTTGGTCGGTAAAGCCACGATGTCACCTCCTAATCAATGTATTCTTCTAAAACAACGGCGTCATCACCGTCGTATTCTTCCAAACGGACTTCCACCGCTTCCAGATGGGATGTGGGGATATTTTTCCCCACATAGTCAGCGCGTACGGGAAGTTCCCGATGCCCACGGTCAACAAGGACTGCCAAACGAATAAAAGAAGGACGTCCCAAATCGAAGATTGCATCAAGCGCTGCCCGAATGGTACGTCCCGTATATAATACATCATCTACCAGCACAACTTTTTTCCCAGTGAGGTCAAAAGGGACCTGGCTTTCCCTTACGATGGGATTTGCCCCCATGGCGGCGATGTCATCGCGATAAAGGGTAATATCGAGGATGCCAACGTCTACTTTTGTGCCTTCAAACTCTTCAATAATTGCAGCAATCCGTTCCGCCAAAAAAACACCACGGGTGCGAATTCCAATGAGAACCAAGTCTTCACTGCCATGGTTTTTTTCCAAAATTTCATGGGCAATTCTGGTAAGACCACGTTTAATATCCATAGAGGACATGACTTCAGACTTGATCCGTTTTTGTCTCGCCATAATGCGTCACAACCTTTCCGTATTTCCTATTGAAAAACGCCTTGTCCTCTAGAGGACAAGGCGCAGTTATCGATCAACCAACAATTATTTGCCACAGCAAAATATTGCGAAAATCATCATAAAAAGATTGCGCATCATTTTGATCCGCCAATCAAATTTGCCTTGGTGCCTCACGGGACACATTAAAGGAAATACAATTTTTTATATTATAACGCAATTCTTTTCTGATTTCAATGACTTTTCCGCAATTCTCTCAAAATCTTTTTAATTTCCTCCGGGGGCTCCACAGAGAATTCCAGATACGCACCTGTGGTGGGGTGGACAAAACCAATTTCTCCCGCATGGAGCGCCTGTCCCATAAGGCGAAAGGGGTTTTTATCCCCCTTGCCATAAAGAGGATCCCCCAACAAAGGGTGGCCGATATATTTCATATGAACGCGAATCTGATGAGTACGTCCTGTTTCCAACCTTGCCTCAATTAGCGTATAATCCGGACTGAAATCAGGGAATCGTTCCAAAACGCGATAATGGGTTACCGCAGGTTTAGAATTTTTAGGAGTCACAGCCCTTTTTTTGCGATCCACAGGATGCCGACCAATGGGACAATCTACAATCCCTTGAGGTTCTGCCACGGAGCCGCAGACAATGGCCTGATACGCACGGTGAATGGAGTGTTCTTTTAATTGCTCTGCCAGGGCTGTATGAGCTTTATCATTTTTTGCCACCAATAAAAGGCCAGAAGTATCTTTATCAATCCGATGGACAATGCCGGGGCGAATCACACCGTTGATTCCCGAAAGATCATCACAATGGGCCAGCAAAGCGTTGACAAGGGTATGATCTTCATTGCCGGGCGCCGGATGAACTACCATACCCCTGGGTTTGTTGACCACGATCACGTCGTGATCCTCATAGATAACATCTAGGGGAATCGGCGCCGCCTTGATCTCCAAGGGGACCTCTTCGGGAATTTCTACAACAATTTCATCTCCATGAGTCAAAGGGTATCCTGCCTTGACCTGTTTACCATTGACGGTGATCTTGCCATCTTTAATCAAAGCCCCCACGCGGCTGCGAGATAGATCTTCGAATCTTTCTTTGACATATACATCAAGACGCATGGAAGTATTTAACGAATAAATGAATTTTGACATATTTCATTCCTTATTTGTTTTCTATGTTTCCCTGTTCTGAGGATCCTTCCCGGAAGATCTGAATCGCCAATAAAATTACACCGACACAAACGGCAATATCCGCTACGTTAAACACGGGCCAATAAGTGAAATCAATAAAATCTACCACATAACCACGGAAAATGCGATCAATCAAATTTCCCACGGCACCGCCAATCACAATGGATAATGGTAAGTGATACTGAGCAATGAAAGGCTTCTTCCACAAAATCAGAACCAAGATGACAAGAATCACAGTCATAATAGAAACGACTGTAAAAAACCAAGAGGCATTATGAAAAAGACCAAAAGCCATGCCCGTATTCTGAATATATGTAAATTTAATAACCCCCACCAAAGGGATACTTTGCCCCAAACTCATGGTCGAAAGCACCAAATATTTTGTAAGTTGATCCAATGCCACCAAGGCAAACATGATGATAAAATACAACATAGCAGTGTTCCTTTAAGATTTTAATTTATGGATTCAGAGCCCGACTGCGTTCCACAAGGTCGAGAATCTGGGCAATAAAGTCGCTGATGCCCGGCAAATTCCACATAACAATTTCCTGTAAGACCAGAAAAACACCGGCTCCCAATAAGGAAAAACCGATGGCCATCCCAATACCTCGGGCAATGCCGCCAATAATATTGATTCGCATCCAATGGCTTGGCTTTTCAATCA
This sequence comes from Candidatus Cryptoclostridium obscurum, assembly GCA_904420535.1. Lineage (GTDB taxonomy): Bacteria > Bacillota > Dehalobacteriia > UBA7702 > UBA7702 > Cryptoclostridium > Cryptoclostridium obscurum. Next base: position 9,366 of record CAJFVQ010000009.1, on the reverse strand, counting down.
GGGCGACATACTCGTTGAGTCGGGAATGTTCTAAATAAGCGGCTACTTTCTCAATGGCCCACCATTGGCGCTCCGATACGTAATCATCATGATTGCGATCCTTTTTCTCGCTTGCTTCTTTCAGCCGCTCTTCCACTTTGGCATCGATTAACGCATTCAGCTCTTCTTCGCTCAGTTCTGTTACGGTATCCTCTTTTTCTTTTTGCGGGGTGCTTGTTTGGTTACAACGCCGAACAAGCCGATATTCTTTCCCCAATAGGTCACGCTCCTTTCTATGAGAAGTAATCAGACACGAAACTAAATCATTTTCAGCGATTATCAAATATCGTCATAATCATCCATACGATTTACGCCCCAACTCATCATAAAGCATCAAGGGCATAAACCACCAAATTCTATCTTATTACCTTATTTATTATTCGACATCCGCAAAAAAAATCCCCCTTTGGAGGGGGAATTTCTTACATTTTTTTATTTTCCATAAACTTTTCGAATTCACCTTTGGGAACAATATACTGCCTGCCGACTTTCACAGCAGGGAGTTTTCCCGTTTTGATTAAATCCATTACGAAAGCGTAACTCAATGGGATGCGCCCCATGATATCCTGAATGGAGTAACCTTCGATTCCCCACTTTTCCGCTGCCTTGGCAACGTATTCACTCATTTCATCCTTGGCAATAAAATATTTTCTTCCCACGCGGTATGCCGGTAAGATGCCTTTATCAATATCGCGTTTTACAATACCATAGCTGGTCCCGCAACGGTTTGCCACATCTTTTAGTGTAAAGTATTCTTTATCGGCTTCATCCATATCCCGAAACGACCTCCTTTTCCGTTTTTTGTTATCCACATTATACGCACTTTCTCTATATTTTATACATATTTTATGTTTCAAACGCAAAAACAGTGAGAAAGAGAATCGTTTTTCATTTCACTGCGGCAGCCAATAATAAATTGGTGCTCGATGTAAATCCCAAAGGGGAACCTGCGGTAACAATTACTAAATCACCACATTTTATATTATGGTATTTTTTGGCAATGGCGATGGCACCACCAATTGTTTCGTCAGTCCCTTCTGACTTTGCTTGACAGTGACACTCAATCCCCCAGGTTAAAGCCAATCGGCGGCATACCTCTTCATGAGGAGAGGTGGCCACCATTGGTATGTTAGGGCGGAAACGGGCAATTAACCTCGCAGTTTCACCGCTATTCGTGGGGATAATAATGGCCTTCGCTCCGAGGGAAGCAGCCATTCCAACGACAGAACGTCCAATAGAATCCGACACATTGACTTGAATATCCTTACCGTCAACTGGTATTTCCCAAAACGCGGTGGGATCCAAAGACTGCTCTGCCGTAACGGCGATTTCCGCCATGGTGCGAACTGCCGCCACAGGAAATTTTCCCGCGGCAGACTCGCCTGACAGCATTACTGCGTCGGAACCGTCAAAAATGGCATTGGCTACATCATTCACTTCCGCTCGGGTAGGCCGGGGATTTTGGGTCATAGAGTCCAACATCTGAGTCGCAGTAATCACCGGCTTCCCCCATTGGTTACAAAGATGTATCATTTTCTTCTGCACCAAAGGCACCTCAGCCAAGGGAATCTCCACCCCTAAATCACCCCGGGCCACCATAATGCCGTCGGCAACTTCTAAAATTTCCTCTAGATGATTGATCCCAGAGCGGCTCTCAATTTTAGCAATTACCGGAATATCAGCGCCATGTTCCTTTAAAAAACTTTTAATTTCCCGTACATGCTCCCCGTTGCGCACAAAAGATGCAGCAATAAAATCAACCTTTTGCGCAATGCCAAAGAGAAGATCTTCTCGATCCTGTTCTGTCATAGCGGGAAGCCCTACTTCCCGTTCGGGAAGATTCACCCCTTTGCGTGATTGAATGACACCGCTGGTTTCCGCACGGCAAAGGACTTCTTCTCCTTCCATAGAAACGACCATAAAAGAAATGTTGCCATCGTCCACCAAAACACGGCTGCCCACTGCTACGTCTTCTGCCATGTGATCATAGGTAATGGGAATGCAACCTTCGCATCCTTCATTTTCGCTTTTACCGGTAAAACGGTAGATCTCCCCTACCGTAACCTCTATGGGTGCGGACAGCTTTTTTACACGAATCTCCGGCCCTTTGGTATCCAACATAATGGCTACGGTTTTGGCGGTAATTTGAGCTGCGGTACGAATCTTTCGGATTCGTTCCTGATGTTCGGCGTGGCTGCCGTGGGAAAAATTTAAACGAGCAACATTCAACCCTGCCCGCATCATATCCATAAGCACCGCTTCATTATCAGAAGATGGGCCAATGGTGGCCACAATTTTCGTTTTCATCATACCATCCTTTCACAATATTCGTATTTCGCTACCATCCTTCTCTCTACGAAAATATCACTTTACCATGATATAATTGATTAGGGAGATTCCTTGTCGCTGCACCTGTTGCTGTTTGACAACACGATATCCCCGTTTTTCAAAAAAAGGCTTTGCCGTAATGGATGCGTGAGTAATGATTTTCCCTTCACCGATGATCCCTTCCAATCGATCACAAATTGCAGTAGCAATTCCTTTCCTTTGATAATCTTTATGAACAAAAAGCCGTTCCAAATAGCCATGTTGATCCATATCGCCAAAGCCTACCAGCATTTCATGTTCCACTGCCACAAAAGAATGATGTTTCAAAAAAGAAGCATCCCACTGCTTGAAATCAATACGCTCTCCAGCCCAAGCATTTAATTGTTCTTTCGTATAATCTTTTGCATTGATCTCATGAACAGTCTCGTAAAAAAGCCTTGCGATACTTTCACAGTCTGAAGACTGATATTTCCGAATGATCATAGTTCCCCTTTCAGTACCTAATGGTTCCGAGAGCAGAATGCAGAAGACTGCGTTGATGGAATGCCTGTCCCTTCCACATTTATATGATTCTTCCACTATTTATTCTGCCAGATACCAAGCAATTTGTTGCTTGCAAAATATAAAATTTTTTGAAAAGAACAATGCTGTCCCACAAAGGATTCCTCTTGGGGACAGCATAGATCACAGACAACTCAGCGCATATATTTTTCTCTGATTTTTTCTTCTACAAATGCAGGTACAAGTCCCGATAGATCACCACCGAATTGCGCCACATTTTTGATAATACTGGAGCTGACAAAGGAATTATCTTGGCTTGTCATTAGGAAAACCGTCTCCACCTCGGGATTAAGCTTTTTATTCATTAAACCGATTTGCATCTCATACTCAAAGTCCGAGACTGCCCGCAAGCCGCGGATAACGGCGCTGGCATGCTTTTCTCGACAGTAATCCATGAGTAAACCGCTGAAGATCTCCACTTCCACCCGATCCATGGAGGATGTCACCTGATTCATGATTTCAAATCGCTCTTCGGTAGAAAATAGAACATCTTTATAGTTATCTCGAGCAACACCGATAATCACTTTATCAAACAGTTTTAACGCCCTTTGAATGACGTCGAGATGTCCATTGGTTACGGGATCGAAAGTACCGGGATAGATACAGACACGCATTATAATTCCTCAATTCTCAAGAACTTTTACAAACACATTTTTTTTACCCAATAAAGATTCCAGAGAGGCAAGCATTTCCTCATCAGCGGAAACTGTAAGACCGAATTTTTTTGCCAATCCGCTGGCTTTATTATAACCAAAAGCCGCATAAGGACCAGGATACCGGGCTAAAATTTTTCGTACTTCCAGTTCCTCTGTCTTACCTTTTTCACCGGGATCAATATTCAGATAGATGCGTTTAATCAATGTTTTTTCCACATCGGGCAATATCACGCCAAGGGATTCATTCTCTTCGGAAGAGGGCAAAGCCTCCTCCTCTTCCGGTGTCTCAGGGCACTCCGGTAAGCTGAGACCATTGCCTTCATAGATATCCACATCTTCATTGGAACAAATATTCACACCGCCACCGCGCGTTGTCGGCACACCCAAAGATTGTATCATTTTTAAACCAGCAACATCGTTTGCGTTGAAGCTGGCTTTACCATCCTCATTCCGCACCGTACCGCGCATCACAAGAATGGCGTCGTCCTCCAAATGACTGCGTACCTGTTCAAAAACGCGAGCAAAAACAAAGCAGTGAACCTTTCCTGTTAAGTCTTCTAAGTCAAACATGGCAAACCGCTGCCCCGCTTTATTACTTTTGAGTTTTAAATGGGTGAGCATTCCCGCGATGTAGACATCTTTTTTATCTCCCAACGACGGCAACTCTTGGATCGGAGTCAATTGATAATCTTTCCAATAGGAGGTATAACCGTCAAGGATATGACCGGTAAGGAAAAGCCCCAGCATATCCCTTTCCATTTTCAGCATTTCCTCCCGGGAGAATGGTTTCAATCCCTGGACTTCCGGAAATTGATCTTCCTCAGTTTCTTCTTCCATGCCGAAATCGAAAAGGCTCATCTGTCCTGCTTCTCGATCTTTTCTGGAACTTTCTGCCATGGACATGCATTTTTCCACAATGGCCATAAGCTGCGCCCGGTGCATATCCATAGAATCAAAAGCCCCAGCCTGGATTAAACTTTCCAACATACGGCTATTCACAGTAACACGTTCGCAAAAATCCAACAAAGAGGAAAAGGGGCCGTTGGCATCACGTTCATCTACAATGTGCTGCGCAGGACTGCGTCCCACATTTTTCACTGCAGCAAGACCAAAACGAATATTTCCCTCATTCACAACGGTAAAGTCCAAACGACTTTCATTAATATCCGGAGGCAAAATTTCTATCCCCAAACGGCGGCATTCCTCAATATAGCCAGTGAGTTTATCGGTTTTATCCATAAGACTGGTCAGAAGAGCCGCAGAATATTCCGCAGGATAATTCGCCTTTAAATAAGCGGTTTGATAAGATACGACGGCATAAGCCACGGAATGGCTTTTATTAAAACCATAGCCGGCAAATTTTTCCATCAGATCAAAAATACGTGTAGCAATTTTTTCACTGACACCGTTTTTTACCGCCCCCTCCACAAAGTCGGTACGGAACCCTGCAATAACCTCGGGTTTCTTTTTTCCCATGGCCTTACGGAGATAATCGGCTTGTCCCAAAGAGAAGCCGGCCATTTGCTGAGCGATGATCATAACCTGCTCTTGATACAGAATCACGCCGTAGGTTTCTTTTAAAATCGGTTCCAAAATAGGGTGGTCGTATACAATGGGCGTGCGCCCGTGTTTTCGTTCCGTAAAATCCTTGACCATACCGCTTTCAATGGGGCCTGGACGATAAAGAGCTACCAGCGCTGTAATCTCAGCGATGTTTTCCGGTACTAAATTCCGCATGACCTGCTGCATACCGTCACTTTCTAGCTGGAACACGCCGCTCCCTTCACCGCGGCCCAGCATTTCATAGGTTTTTTTATCATCCATTGGAATGGAAGAAATATCAAGGTCAAAACCGCGGGTTGCTTTGATATTGGCGATGGCGTCACGAATCACCGTTAAATTGCGAAGCCCTAAAAGATCCATTTTCAGGAGCCCCATTTCTTCTACGGTTTCTTTGGCATACTGGGTCGCCAAATCGGCCAATCCACCATCATCGGTTTTTTGCACCGGCAGATAATTGGAAATCGTATCTGGAGCGATCACCAAAGCGGCGGCGTGAAGGCCATGATGACGAGGCATTCCTTCAATTTTCATGGCACTGTCAATGAGGCGCCGAACCAGGGGTTCGTTATCATACATGGCCTTGAGATCGGGATTTTCCTTTAATGCTTTTTCAATGGTCATACCAAGATCGTCGGGAATTTGTTTTGCAACCCGTTCCACTTCCTTATAGGGCATATCGAAGACACGCCCCACATCCTTTACTGCCAGCTTGGCCTTCATAGTACCAAAAGTGATGATTTGAGCCACCCGGTCATGTCCGTATCGTTCTGCCAAATATTGGAACACTTCACCTCGGCGTTCAATACAGAAATCTGTATCAATATCAGGCATGGTAACACGGGAAGGATTGAGGAATCGTTCAAAAAGCAATCCATATTGCAATGGATCAATATCGGTAATTCCCAAAGCGTAAGCCACAATACTGCCGGCAGCGGAACCGCGGCCAGGCCCTACCATGATACTGTGTTCTTTGGCGTAATTGATCATATCCCAGACAATCAAAAAGTAACTGGGAAAATCCATTTTTATGATAACACTGAGTTCATATTCCAACCGTTCCTGAATTTCCGGAGTAATTTCCCGATAACGACGCTTGATTCCGTCGTCACAGAGTTTTCGCAAATAACTTAAAACCGTATATCCTTCGGGTACCGGGAATTCCGGCAGGAAATAAGGAGGTGCAAAATGGAATTCCACATTGCATTGATCGGCGATTATCGCGGTATTTTCAATGGCCTCGGGGTAATCCCGAAAAACCTCTTCCATTTCTTCCCCTGTTTTGAAATAGAACTGATCCGTTTCAAAACGCATACGATCGGGATCGTCAAGGGTTTTTCCCATTTGAATACAAAGTAAAATATCATGATACTGATGGTCTTCCCGGTCAATAAAATGTACGTCGTTAGTGGCCACCAGGGGAATATTCAACTCCTTGGATAAAGCGGCAATGCGCCGGTTTAAAGCGGGCTCCACTTCAAGTCCTTGATCTTGAATTTCCAAATAATAATTTCCTTCACCAAAAATTTCCAAATGCTCCAAGGCGACGGCCTTGGCCTTTTCATAATCGTCCTCTTGAAAAGCCCGAGGGATCTCCCCGGCAAGACAAGCCGATAAGGCAATAATTCCTTCATGGTATTCTCGAAGCAATTCTTTGTCGACTCTGGGTTTGTAATAGAATCCCTCGGAAGAGGCTTTTGATACCATGGTGCAAAGGTTCTTATAGCCTAATTCGTTTTTGGCCAATAACACCAAATGAAAACTCTTTTTATCTTTGGCGGGGTCTTTATCAAAACGGGAACGGGGCGCCACATAGACTTCACAGCCAATGATTGCCTTAATCCCCGCTTTTTGACATGCTTTATAAAAATCCACAGCGCCGTACATCACTCCGTGGTCGGTAATGGCGCAAGCCTTCATACCGCAATCCTTCGCTTTTTGTACCATGCGGTCAATGCGGGCAAAACCATCCAGTAAACTGTATTCGCTGTGATTGTGAAGATGAACAAAATTACTCATAAAAAACCTCCGCCTATATTATACAATATCATACTCCAACTTTCCACATCCCTATCAAAATTCACCAAAATTTTCAATCTTTGCCGTTCCACCAATAAAATCCGCATCATATTCCATAGAAAAACGCCCATATCGGAAGCTCCGGTATGGGCGTCGTAGTCATAAAGTTGTTCCCGGCAAAAGAAATCAACAGAAAAGCGGCCGACCACGGAAATGATCGGCCGCAAAGAATTATAGTTCAAAGAATCATTGTTCCTTATTATTTTGCAATTTTCTCACAATAATTCATGAAAATCTGCGCCACTTCCGCACGGGTTGCGGTGCCGGCGGGGTCGAGAGTACCATCATCTCCGCCGTTCAACAGTCCCTCAGCCACAGCCCAGCGCACGAACGTTTCTGCCCACTCTGCGGTTTCATCGCCGTCTGGGAAACGGGTCAGATCATCCTCGGCGGTCATATCGTATTCCTTGAACTGGGCGTAGCGGTAGAGTATGGCAGCCATTTCCTGGCGGGTGATGGAATTATCCGGACCAAAGCTGCCGTCAGGATAGCCGTTGACAATGTTGTTGGCGGTCGCCCAAAGGACGGCTTTTTCATACCATGCGCCGGCTACCACATCGCTGTAGGAACCGGAAACATTGGTAGGCTGGTCCTCCATGTTCCATAAAATCCGTACCATCATGGCGCGGCTTAGGTTGCCGTCAGGATTGAAGATATTATCTCCCACGCCGTTCATCAGGTCATTTTCAATGGCGAAATCAATGGCCTCATGATACCAAGCGCCGGTATCCACATCAGTGTAGTCCGCGCTGGGGCAATTGTCCTCGTGGCTGGCCGTTATGGTATAGGCAAATTCCGCCACATCGCTGGCGAGATAGTCCCCTTGCAGTCCGGAGGTATATGCTTTCACTGTCATCGTCTTATCAATCGTCAGCGGCTCAGTATATGTCTGTGTGGTTTCAGATGTTTTTGGATCGCTGCCGTCTGTTGTGTAATAGATCTTAGTCAAGTTAGGCCATGTTGTCGTGGACAGCGCTACTGTCTGTGTTCCGACATAGCTTCCCGGCGCCAAAGAAGCCGTGGGCGCGGCGGACTTATACAGGGTCATGGCCGCTGCCACGCCGTCTTCGGTCTCGACTTCAACGACATAGTACTTTGTACGGTTGGAAATGAAATTCTCAGTTGTGGCTTTTCCACTCTCGTATGTGTCTGTAAAGTTCTTGACATCATCTACGCCACCGTTAACATAAACTCCAATCCTTGCATCTTTGGCAAGTCCGTCTTCGCCGATTTTCAGCGTCGCACCACTCAATGTATCCAGCCAGAGGTCGGAGTCTACTTCCGTTCCGGAGCCGTTTCCAACGTTGCCGGTGATGTTCACATTACCGGAAATAGTGACTGTACTTGCGCGATTCGCGTAAACGCCTGCTTGAATATTACCGGTCGAAGTATTGTCAGTGATGGAGCCGCCGGTCATGGTGAAGGAGCTGTTGCTGCCAAGGCTGACACCGGCAGCGCTGGTGGTACCGGTGTTACCGATGATATTGCCGCCGTTCATGGTGAAGGAACCGCCGTTTTGCACGGTAACAGCCCCGGCGTGGGTATTATCTCCGGTGCCGCCGGTCAGGGCGCCGGTGCCTTCTTCGCTGCTGTCATTCAGGGTGAAACTACATCCTCCGGCGACGACGATGATATACGAGTCGTCCGGCGCGGTGATCGTGTATCCGGCCAGGTCAATCACAGTATTCGTGCCGCTGATGATGTATTTTTCGAGTTCGATATTCTTCAGCAGAGTGATGGTTTCGCCGTTGGCGGCGGCTTTTATAGCATCATCGAGAGAGGTATAAGCTTTACCGCCATCAACTTGGGCAACAGCCTTTTCTGTGGGCAGAACCTCGCCGTTTTCATTTTGGGTCAGATTTGAATCCTCGGGGATGTAAGCTCCCACCGAATCGTCACTGTTTCCGCCCTTAGTGAATGTACCGCCGGTGACGATGATATTTCCGCTGTCCGTAGATTTCACACTTTGATAGTTTTGTCCTGTTGCGGATGTGGTGATACTGGTTTCTTCGCCGCTGATGCTGACCGTTGAATTATCTTCGGCATAGACTGCATTCCCCGTACCGGAGACTGAGCCTCCTGTAATGGTTACATCTGCATTATCTTCCGCTGCAATCGCGCCGCTTGTCGTGCTTTGACGTCC
>CAJFVQ010000008.1 GCA_904420535.1 Candidatus Cryptoclostridium obscurum | reverse complement strand
TCTGGTACCAGGGAAGGCCTATAACTCAGTGTGAAACAAAAGATGTGGCTGCTTGTTCCGGAGAAGGCGGTTCTCTTATGGCAATCCAGACAAACGATCCTAAAATTACAGCAAGGGAGTACCCATGATTGAAAAACGATAAATTGTCGGCGGCATTGGCGTCGGCAGAGTAACTGTCATTGCGGAATATGTCGTTTCTGTATTTCAGGAACTTGTAAAATAATATGAATATTAAATTTGGAAAAACAGCGACCATCAAAGAATAGTGTGAAATTCCTCTCTACAAGCAAAAATTATGTTTCACGTGAAACAAATAACGGATCATTGAGATATCATGTGACATATACCCGCAGAGAAGGGTTTCCCTAAGAGATAATATATGACGATGGGAAAATAAAAGAAAATCGCAAAAATAAACAGCCGAAAGATTTGATCTTTCGGCTGTCTTAATTGATGAAATTAAAAATTATTTTCATAGATCTCTTCTTTAAGAGAATTCTCCTCTTCAATCACCATGGAAAGGATGCGATTGAGGTCTTCTTCACTGTAATAGTCAATTTCAATTTTGCCTCCTTGTTCCGTACCGCGAATCTTTACCTTGGTGCCGAATTGTTGACGCAGCTTATCTTCCATCTGCCGCTGATAAGAGGAAAGGTATGGGCTGTTTTTTTTCGGCGCGGGTTTCGTATCACCGCTACCCACGCTGTTGATACGCTTGGCCATTTCTTCAGCTTGGCGAACGGAAAGCCCCCGTTTCATAATTTCATCCAAAAGGAATACTCGCCCTTCAGCGGTTTTTACCGAAAGCAATGCTCGTCCGTGGCCCGGTGTAATGGTGCCCTGTTCCAAACAGTTCTTTTCTTTTTCATCCAAGGACAACAAACGCAGAGAATTCGCCACGTAGCTACGGCTTTTCCCCAAAGTTTCGCTGAGGGATTCCTGGGTATAATGATATTCATCCATCATGCGGCGAAAAGCCATGGCTTCTTCCAGTGGCCCTAAGTCCTCGCGCTGAAGGTTTTCAATTAATCCCAATTCCGCAGCTTTATCATCATCGGCCTCCACCAAGAGAATAGGAACCTCTTTTAGCCCTGCGGCTCTAGCAGCTCGAAGCCTGCGTTCCCCGGCGATTAATTCATAAAATTTTCCCTTTTTCCGCACTACCAAAGGCTGCAGCACACCGTGACGGCGAATGGATTCTGTCAACTCTTCCATTTTATCATCAGTAAAATTTTTCCGCGCCTGTTCAGAACCTGCTTTAATCTTTGAAACAGGTACTTGATATGAAGCATGCTCCCCTTCGTTATTTTCAGGAGCAGCAGTATTCGACGGTTTTTTTGAATTTTCCATCATAAATTCTTCTTCTGCTGCCGGAATCAATGCTCCCAAACCGCGTCCCAATCCTCGTTTATTTCCGTTTTTTGCCACGTTTGATCACCTCCTTCGCCAAGGCGTCGTAAACTTCCGCTCCTTTGGATTTGGGATCGTATTCCAAAATTGGCATCCCATAACTGGGAGCCTCAGAAAGCCGAACCGTCCTAGGGATTACCGTTTGAAAGACCTTGTCCTTGAAATGTGCTCGCACTTCTTCGGCAACCTCCTGGGCAAGATTGGTGCGGCCGTCATACATGGTAAGAAGAATCCCTTCCAATTCCAAATTAGGATTCATATGGCGCTTTACCAATTGAAATGTATTAGTAATATCCCCCAACCCCTCCAAAGCGTAATATTCACATTGCAACGGTACCAATAAACCATCAGCGGCATTGAGGCCGTTCAGCGTTAAAAGCCCCAAAGTGGGAGGAGCATCAATAATGATATAGTCGTAATCCTCACGTAAGCGATCAACCTGCTCTTTTAATTTCTTTTCGCGGTTACTTTCCTCCACCAACTCAATTTCAGCGCCACCCAATTGGCGGGAGGAGGGGAGAATATCCAAACGCGTAAAGGGTGTTTTTATTATCAAGGCCTTAGCAGGCACTTCGTTGATGAGACAATCGTAAACGCAGTGTTTCAAAGCGTTGCGGTCAATCCCCAAACCACTGGTAGCATTCCCCTGGGGGTCGATATCCACCAACAATGTTTTTTTTCGATGTTGCCCCAAATAGGCGCTTAAATTCACTGCTGTGGTGGTTTTACCCACGCCGCCTTTTTGGTTGGCGATGACAATTACTTTTGCCATAATCGTTCCTTTCCCCAAAAATGATTTCATTTTATGAAAGATTCTATTTGTTTTATTATAGCATAGGACAACAGAAAAACAAAGGTATAATTCATAAAAGAACATTTGTTTATTTATTATAAAGATTCTTTTGAGAATTTTCGGCTGAGCTTAAGATTTTAAAAGAAAATAAGAATAGAACGATAGGGAAGCGCCGAGAAAAAATACAACAATGGAAACAATAACCGCCAGAATTTCATGGACAAAATTTCATTCATAACAATTTAGATCTCACACGTGAAATTCCACAAAAAACGCCTCGGAGAAATCCTCCAAGGCGTTGAATGATCTGCGGGATATTCTTTTTCTGTTATGGATCACAATACCAAGTTTTTTCAT
>CAJFVQ010000007.1 GCA_904420535.1 Candidatus Cryptoclostridium obscurum | reverse complement strand
GCTCTTAAAATTTGTAAAACACCACGAACGTCTTTGCATCAATAAAAATAACATGTTGAGTTCGACGATGTTTCATTTGGTGGAGACGAGGAGGATCGAACTCCTTACCTCTTGAATGCCATTCAAGCGCTCTCCCAAGTGAGCTACGCCCCCAGATGCTTTTTCTTGTTGGCAAAAAATATAATACCATAGACCACTGCGCTTGTCAATGATTTTTTTAGATTTTTTTCAGCAGAGCGATTTGACGATATTCGTCAGCGTCGCGTTCCGTTTTGAAATAGTCTTCGGCCAAGTCATCGCGGAAAGCGAAACCGGTTTGTTTGGCTGCCAGGTAAATCTCATCTTCGGTATAGACTTGCAAAGGGTGGCATTCTTCTATTTTATCAAAGCGTCCGTCTCCACCGCAAATAAAGGCCGTATAATCTATGGTTGCTTTATTGTTTCTGCTTTCATAGTCTACTGCCCAAAGTAAGTAGTCGGTGCCGTGTTGTTCATAAAAACTTCCAAGCTCCGCCATGTCTTCAAAATAGTCGCGTTCTCTCCAGGTAAATGCCAAAGAACCGCCCTCGGATAGATTTCTGTGGCAGCAACGGAGAAAAGCCAAAAACGCGTCTTGGTTGGCAAGATGATGAACCGTATCTCCAAAGGCGTAGAGAAAATCATAGGCTGCCTGGCTGAGATATCGGCACATATCGTCGCAAATGCAGGTGGCGGCGAGTCCTCTGCTTTTTAGTTTGTCTTGCAGAATTTGAAGCATGGACTCGGAAATATCCAGCGCATCAATGGTGAAACCTTGCTCTAGTAGAGGAATCAGATGTCCGCCTGAGCCCGCTCCCAAGTCAAGAACCCTTTTGGCTCCTGTTGCGGTAATGTATTTACCGATAGGTATTGCTTCTTCCTCATAATTGAGAAAAGACATGAATCGGTCGTAATAAGGAGCCAGTGTTTCGTATGCTTTCATCGTTTAATCCTCTGTGGTGGTCTGCATCTCTTCGACTTCTTCTTGAGGCAATTCCTTGCCATCAGTATCAAATTTGGTGAACTTGGCATCTTGCCACAAACGGGGCAGATTAAAATAATCCCGTTCTTCCGGCATGAAAATATGGATGATTACATCGCCGTAGTCCATCAGGATCCATCCGCCGTTCTCGTAACCTTCTTTTCTGAGGGGAGTTTCTCCTTGTTCCTCTAATTTGTCCATGACTTCGTCGGCAATGGCTTGGGATTGGCTGCGATTTCCTGCTACAGCAATGAGAAAGTATTCGGCGATCTCCGTAATCTCTGCAACATCGAGGAGTTGTACATCGCGACCTTTTTTGGAGATAATGGCATCTTTGGCGATGAGTGCTTTTTCTTTTGCTAACATAAATATAGAACGTCTCCTTTAATGATTCATTCTTGATCTTGTTTTGTTTTTAATTCCCGTTGTAATTGGCGTTGCATTGCCAAGGTTCTTGAATGCGGCGAAAGATTTCTTTCCTGCAAATATTGCAAGGAATGCTCCGTTGCTCGGAGCACAGCCAGGGGCAAATTCCTCCGCGCCAGTTCTCGTAGTTTTTCTACGCCTTCATATTGACGATTGGGTTCAATGGCATCGGCCAAAAATAAAATTTTATCCAACAGACCGGCATCCTCATGGCCTAGTGTATGCCTTTCCATAGCGGTAAGAATATCATCGTCAATAATGTGATAATTTTCCTTGGCAATAATGGCACTAACCGCACCATGGACCAGAATGGGAGCATCAAGGGTGGCTTGGTCAATGGGATAGTCGTGCTCCCGCGCCAATGATAAGAGCTGCTCTTTTGGCAATTCTCTGGCAATATCGTGGAAAAGACCCGCCAGATATGCTTTCATAGGGTCTCCTCCCCAAAGCATCGCTAAATCGTAGCAGCATTTTGCCACACCAAGACAATGGGTAAAGCGTTTTGGTGATAGCGGTTTGATATCAATCATGAAAATTCTCTTTTCGATATAAATTATTTTTGCGAATGTATGCCTCTACCGTATCCGGGAGCAGATAACGGATTGAGCGTCCCTGGGAAACCATTTCACGAATTTGTGAAGAAGAAATGGCCAGAGCAGGCACTTTAAAGGGGAAGATTCGTCCTCTGTATTCTTGAGGAATTTGAGAATCTTTATTAAATGGAAAGCCCGGCCGTGTGGCGGCAATAAAACGGCACTTTTCAATAAGTTCTTCCACTCGGTGCCACGATAGAATTTCAATAATAGCATCGGCTCCGGTAATAAAGTACAGTTCTGTATTATCCCCGTAAATCGTTAAAAACTCGTTGACGGTATCGATGGTATAGGAATATCCTTCCCGTTCCGTTTCTATGGTGGAAAGGGAAAATCCCGGATTCGATATGATAGCATGGTTGACCATAGCTATACGGTGCCGCGCTTCGCTGACGGTACGGTGTCTTTTATGGGGCGGATGTCCCGCAGGAACGAACACTACTTTTTCTAGGCCGAAGGCATCCCGCGCTGCTTCTGCTGTAACTAAATGACCAAAATGTATCGGATCGAATGTGCCGCCCATGATTCCAATTTTTTTCATAATATCAACTACGTACCTGCCCCGTACCGTAAATGACATATTTTTCCGAGGTAAGGGCTTCCAACCCCATGGGGCCTCTTGCATGCAATTTCTGGGTACTGATGCCGATTTCCGCACCAAAACCGAATTCGTTGCCGTCGGTAAAACGGGTTGAAGCGTTGACATATACGGCGGCGGCGTCTACGCCATCCATGAATTTTTTGGCGCGGGTATAATTTTCCGTGATGATGGCCTCACTATGGCCGGAACCGTATTTTGCGATGTGAGCCATGGCTTCGTCGAGAGAGTCTACGATTTTTACAGCCATAATGAGATCGAGATATTCTGTGCTCCAATCTTCCTCTGTGGCGGGCACCGCTTCTTTGAGAATGGCGCAAGTGCGTTGGCAGCCCCTGAGCTCCACAGGTTTTTCCCTGAGCTTTTCTGCCAAAGCCGGCAGGAATTCTGCTGCGATATCTTTATGAACCAGCAGCGTCTCCAGGGCATTGCATACGGCAGGACGTTGGGTCTTGGCGTTGAAAACAATATTAACGCCCATGGGGATTTCCCCGTATTTATCAATATATACATGACAATTCCCGGTGCCGGTCTCAATGGCGGGAACTGCGGAATGATTGACGACAAACTGAATCAGCCCCGCGCCGCCTCGAGGAATTACCACGTCGATATACTGACGTTGTTTTAGCAAAATTGATACTGCCTCCCGGTCTGTGGTTTCCACAAGCTGAATAGCCGTGGAGGGAAGACCGCAAGTTTCCACTGCCTTCTGTAAAATGTGTGCCAGGCATTTGTTAGACTCAAAAGCCTCGCTGCCGCCTTTTAAGATCAAGGCATTGCCTGTTTTCAATGCCAGACCGGCGGCATCCACCGTGACATTGGGGCGAGCCTCATAAATCATGGCGATCACACCAAAAGGCACCCGTTTTTTGCCGATTTCCAAGCCGTTGGGCTGGCGCCACATGGCGATGGTTTCGCCAATGGGATCCGCCAGCTGAATTAAGGATTCCAACCCTTGGGCCATGGCTTCGATGCGTTCGTTATTCAACAGCAAACGATCCAAAAGGGCTTTGCTTAATCCTTTGGTGCGGCCGGCTTCCATGTCCTTTTCATTGGCGGCGATGATTTCATCTTTCTGGGCTCGAAGGGCATTGGCCATGGTCTGGAGAGCTGTATTCTTTTTCCCTGTAGTTTGCAGTGCCATGACAGGCGCTGCTTCTTTGGCTTTTTGAGCCAGTGCTATGATGTATTGTTCCATAATCATCAGTCCTTTAATACAAGATTATCGCAGTGAATTACTTCAAATATATCTTCTTCAGCGTCGCATTTCCTCCCCATAATTTCACGAATGTCGTCGGCTCGGTAATTGGTAATTCCTCGGGCAATCTCTTTCCCCCTGGGGTCTTTGACAGCGATGACACTACCGCGACCAAAAACTCCGTCGCAGGCGATGACGCCTACCGGGAGAAGGCTTTTCCCTCGTATCAGAGCGTGGACTGCACCGTGGTCGGCGGTAACGCTGCCTTCAATGGCGCTGCCGTAGGCGATCCAGCGATCGCGCTGTTTCAATCCCTGCTCATGGGGAAGGAAAATGGTGCACCGTTTTCCGCCTTTGAGGACTTCGCCAATGTTTGGCACATCTTTCCCCTGGCAGATCATAAGCGGGATACCGCTTTGCCCTGCAATTTTTGCCGCCTCAATTTTGCTTTTCATTCCACCGCTGCCCATGGCGGTGCCTACGCCGCCGGCCAGTTTGCGAATTTCATCGTTGATTTCCGTCACTTGGTGAATTAATGCAGCGCTGGGATCCTTCCTGGGATCGGCAGTATAAAGACCGTCAATATCCGAAAGAATTAAAATGAGGTCTGCGTCGATCAAACTCCCTACCAGTGCTGCCAGGGAATCGTTTTCGCCAAATTTAATCTCGTCAAAGGCCACCGTATCATTTTCGTTGATAATGGGGATGATGCGGTTTTTTAATAAGACATTCAGAGTATTGCGAGCATTAAGATAACGATGGCGGTCGGCAATATCATCCCTCGTCAGCAAAACCTGGCCTACGCCGATGCCGCAAGCGGAAAAAAAATCATCATACAGCGCCATAAGTTTTGATTGTCCCACGGCGGCGGCGGCTTGTTTTTCGGGAATGCCTTTGGGCTTTTCTTGTAGGTTTAAATCTCCCCATCCCATGGCCATGGCGCCGGAGGAAACGAGAAGGATCTCTTTGCCTTCATCGTATAAAGATGCCCATAAAGCAGTCAAACGGTGGATGGTGGCACCGTCTACTTGACCATTGTCTTTCATCAATGTACTGCTGCCTATTTTAAAGACAATTCGCTTACAGTTGGATAATAGGTCAGTCACGGTAATGACTCCTTTATTTCAGTATGATTTCTAATACTTTATCATACCATAAAGCCTGGAACTTGCGCAACCAATGGAGCAAATTTTTTCTAAACGGTTGATTTGTTGGTCTGCTGTCGGGATTAGTTTTTTCCGGCCATAGAAAGGAATATGTAACCAGAACGAGGAGTTCACGTCCGATATCTTTGATATCGATCGTTTGAATTTTAAAAATGATTGGCAATTAAGTAATCTACGGTGTCGGCGTGGATCATAATACCGAAATACCGAAAATATAGCAAAAATAAATAAATAAAAAATTAAGGGGAACAGAGCATATTCTCCAGTGGTAATGGTTGCGCATATAGGTAAGAAATGGTATAATTGAGTATTCAAGTAGATATCATCAGGAAGCAAGGAGGATTCGCATGGAACGCGTGGAGACTGCCGCGAATACAGACAGAGAATCAAAAAATTTTATTGAGCATTTTATTGAGGAAGATTTGGCCAATGGCCGTTTCAATACGGTGCAAACCCGCTTTCCGCCGGAACCCAACGGCTACCTCCATTTGGGACATGCCAAGGCAATTTGTCTCAATTTTGGTCTGGCGCAGAAATATGGCGGGGTGTGCAATCTTCGTTTTGACGATACCAATCCTGAAAAGGAAGATCAGGAATTTGTGGAATCCATTAAAGAGGATATTCGTTGGCTTGGATTTGATTGGGAGCATATGTATTTCGCTTCAGATTATTTTCCGCAGCTCTATGCCTTGGCGGAAAAACTGATCGAGAAGGGAATGGCCTATGTTTGTGATCTCAATGCCGAGGAAATACGGGCCTATCGAGGCACTTTAACGGAACCCGGCAAGGAAAGCCCTTACCGCAACCGTTCTGTAGAGGAAAATCTCGAACTTTTTCGCAGAATGAGGGCCGGTGAATTCCCCGATGGCAGTCATACGCTTCGGGCCAAAATTGATATGGCTTCTCCCAATCTTAATATGAGGGATCCCGTGCTTTACCGAATTCAGCATGCTCACCATCATCGCACCGGAGATGAATGGTGTATTTATCCGATGTATGATTTTGCTCATCCCCTATCCGATTCTTTGGAAGGTGTTACTTTTTCCATTTGTACTCTGGAGTTTGAGGCTCACCGTCCTCTTTATGAATGGTGCCTGAATGCTTTGGATATGCCTTTAAAGAGTCGTCAGATCGAGTTCGCCCGTCTTAATGTCAATTATAACGTGATGTCCAAACGGAAATTAAAGCGAATGGTAGATGAAGGCATCGTCGATGGTTGGGATGATCCCAGAATGCCGACGTTGTCCGGTTTGCGTCATCGCGGGTATCCTCCCGAAGCGTTGCGGGCTTTTTGTGAAAGTGTCGGCGTAGCCAAGGCCGATAGTATTGTAGATATGGCGCAACTAGAATTTTTTGTTCGCGATCACTTGAATTATACGGCCCAACGGCGTATGGCGGTATTGGATCCTTTGAAAGTAACCATTACCAATTATCCCGAAGGGCAAACCGAAATATTTGAGGCCGTCAATAATCCTGAGCGGGAGGCAGATGGAAAACGGGAAGTCGTTTTTAGCCGCGACCTTTACATCGAACGCAGCGATTTTATGGAGCATCCCACTAAGAAATTTCACCGTCTTTCTCCGGGGAAAGAGATCCGATTGCAACACGCATATTATATTACCTGTGACGAAGTGATTAAAGACGAACAGGGTAACGTCGTAGAGCTCCTTTGTTCTTATGATCCCGCCAGCCGTGGGGGCTGGTCTCCCGATGGACGCAAGGTAAAAGGTACGGCCCATTGGGTGTCCGCCGCTGCCGCTGTCGACAGTGAAGTGCGCTTATACAGCCGTCTTTTTGCCGATGAAAATCCCAATGACGGGGACTTTACCGATCATTTGAATCCCGATTCTCTTGTGATCATTCCCCATGCGAAGCTGGAAAAAAGCCTGGCCTCTGCGGAACAAGGTACCCGCTATCAGTTCCTTCGCCAGGGATACTTTGTGTGCGACGGAAAAAATAAAGAGGGACAGCCAGTGTTTCACCGCATTGTATCTTTAAAGGATAGCTTTAAGAAAGGAAATTGACATGGAGAAAATCCAAAAGGGGATCGAACGCGCACTGTTTTATTGTCTCGGTTTGAAAAAATATGAACGTCTTCTCATCATTACCGACGATATTCTGGGAAACTTGGCCAATCTTTTTTATGAAGTGGCAAGGAAGCATCAGATCGACGCCGCGGTGTTAAAGATCCCCGCCGTCGGAATGGATGGTTCCGAACCGCCGGCCATTGTTGCCGACGCTCTACATCACGTTGATGTTGCCTTGATTATCACACGTTATTCCATGACCCATACAAGAGCGCGGGAAAAAGCAACCCATCGCGGTACCAGAATTGCTTGTTTGCCCGGGTTTACCAGGCAAATGTTGGCTGGTCCCCTCATGGTGGATTACGAAGAATTGAAACGACTGTCCGTGAAAATGAGTCGTTATCTTGACAGTGCCAATACAGCACATCTCCTTTCAAACGACGGTTCTTGTCTTACGATGTCCTTGGAAGAGCGAGCGGGTTTTGCCGATTTTGGTATTTATACCGCCGCGAAAGATTTCGGAAATCTGCCGGCGGGAGAAGCCTTTATCGCCCCGGTGGAAAGTTCCGCCAATGGCAAAGTCGTCATCGACGGCTCTATGACCCGTATCGGCCTTTTAAAATCTCCCATGACGTTGACCTTTGAACGAGGCCTTGTAACAAAAATCGAAGGCGGTGAAGAAGGGCTTTTGTTAGAAGCTATGCTGCGGGAAGCAGGCCGCGGTGCCACCAATCTGGCAGAACTGGGCATTGGCACCAATCCTTGCGCCACAGTCATAGGGGATATTTTGAATGATGAAAAAGCTTTGGGGACAGTTCATATCGCTTTGGGAGATAATCTAAATTTTGGCGGTACCGTTGATTGTCGGCTGCATATCGATGGCGTGATTAAAGAACCGACTCTGTATTTGGATGACTTCCTGATTATGGAAAAAGGTGTCCTGATGGTTTGAGACTAAATTGTATAATGTGCATATAAAAATGAATATAGGAGGGATCCGTTATGGCAAAAGACAGCTCTTTCGATATTGTATCTGAAGTGAATATGCAGGAGGTAATGAATGCCGTAAACCAGGCGAAGAAAGAAATTTCTCAGCGTTATGATTTTAAAGGCAGTAAAACCGAGGTATCCCTTGACGATTCTTCCATTAAAATCGTAACCGAGGATGATTTCCGTCTGAAGAGCGTGATCGATGTATTAAAGACCCGTTTGGTCTCGCGAAAAGTAGCTATTAAAAATCTGGAATACGGTAAGTTGGAAGATGCATCCGGTGGTATGGTCCGCCAAGTGATTACCATTCGTCAGGGCATTGAGACAGAGAAGGCCAAAGCCATTGTGAAAGATATTAAAAATGCGAAGCTAAAAGTGCAAGCCTCTATTCAGGGGGATCAGGTACGCGTTTCCGGCAAAAACAAAGATGATCTTCAAGCGGTGATCGGTATGTTACGGGAAAAAGATTACGGTCTGGAACTGCAATTTACCAACTATCGTTAAAAAGAAGGACAACAACAGATCTTGTGAATAAATTGCTCTGTTGAAATATAATAATTATACTTGCATAATTATAAAATATGTTTTATAATATTTGTCAAGTTGAAAAATTTGGAGGGAATGTTTTGATTAACGTAGCCGTTTTGGGGGCTTCGGGTTATGCCGGTGCAGAGGTTGTTCGTATTTTGGCAAATCATCCCCAATGTCGGTTGAAGCATCTCTTGGCCCATAGCAAAAAGGGGAAATCTTTCGGCGAGGTTTTTCCCTTTTTTGGTTCGCTCGGGGAAATTGAGATGGAGGATACCGATTCAGATGAATATCTAAATGATTCCGATATGGTGTTCTTGGCATTGCCTCACGGTCATTCGGCAGCCCATGTCAAAAAAATACTCGCAGCCGGGAAAAAGGCCGTAGATCTCGGAGCTGATTTTCGTTTTCGTGACGCTTCCGTTTATGAGGCGTGGTACCAAGAGCATCCTTATAAAGAAATTTGTCACGATACTGTGTATGGACTTCCTGAGATCCGAAGAACGGCCATTCAAGGACAGAATTTTATCGCCAATCCCGGTTGCTATCCTACAGGGGCCACTTTAGCCCTTTGGCCGCTGTTAAAAGAGGGACTTTTGGTGCTGGACTCCATCATTGTGGATAGTAAAAGCGGTATCAGCGGTGCAGGCCGCGGATTGAAGGAAGGGTCGCTTTATTGCGAATCCTCGGAAAGTATCAAGGCTTACGGCGTTGCGACGCACCGCCATACGCCGGAAATTGAACAAAATTATTCTGAAGCTGCGGGAGAACCGGTAGTGATTAATTTTACGCCGCATCTTACACCAATGAATCGCGGTATATTAACGACAGCCTATGCAAAACTGAATCAAAAGGGGTTAGAGACAGATCTCACGGCAGTGTTTCAACAGTATTATGGCGAAGAGTACTTTATCCGCTTGCTTCCCCAGGGGCAATGGCCCGAAACTAAATGGGTTCAAGGAACGAATTTTGTTTTTTTAGGCTTTACGGTAGATGTCCGTACAGGACGAATCATCGTATCTACGGCCATTGATAATTTGGTAAAGGGTGCTGCTGGTCAGGCGGTACAGAATATGAATTTGATGTGGGGATTCAATGAGACCGAAGCATTGACAATGCTTCCGGTGTTCCCTTAATCGGATAAGGAGGTATTATGGCTAAATTTGCAGGCGCGGTCACAGCCGCCCAAGGGTTTCAAGCAGCCGGTGTTCATGCCGGGATTAAAACTTCCAATCACACAAAAAAAGATGTTGCAATGATTTATTCTACCGTACCTTGTGTAGTTGCCGGGGTCTTTACCACCAACGTGGTCAAGGCGGCGCCGGTTCGTTACGATATGGAAATTGTAAAAAAAGGCGTTGCCAGAGCCATCGTGATCAATTCCGGCAATGCCAATGCATGCACCGGCCAACAAGGCATGGATGATGTCAAGGAAACAGCGGAATATGCCGGGGGGCTCATGGGAATCAACAGCGATGAGGTCTTGGTATGTTCTACCGGCGTGATCGGCCATACCCTTCCCATGGATCGTATCAAAGAGGGAATTGCTTCGGCCCACAGCGCTTTGAGTGACAGTCCAGAAGGGGGCCATGACGCTGCTCAGGCGATTTTAACTACGGATGTTTATTTGAAAGAAATTTCTTATACCATTGATTTGGATGGCGTCCCCGTTACCATTGGCGGCATGGCCAAAGGTTCCGGGATGATTTGTCCCAATATGGCGACAATGCTGGCATTTATCACCACCGACGCTTCCATTGAAGGAGATGTATTAAAAAAACTTATGAAGGAAGCGGCGGATCTCAGCTTTAATCAGATTTCCGTGGACGGTGACATGAGCACCAACGATACCATGTTGATGATGGCCAACGGTCTCGCCGGTAACGCCAAAATCGAAGAAGGAACCAAGAATTATGATCTATTTATGGAAGCCCTTTTGAAGATCACTGCGTATTTAGCAAAAAAAATCGCCCGAGACGGTGAAGGGGCGACCCATCTGTTTGAAGCGGAAGTCATCAATGCCCCGGATGAAAAAAGCGCCAGAAAGATCGCAAAATCCATCGTATCCTCTAATTTGGTAAAGGCGGCAATATTCGGTAAAGACGCCAACTGGGGGCGGATCATTTGCGCCGCCGGTTATGCCGGAGTTGATTTTGATCCTTCTTTGGTAGATATTTATTTAAAGAGCGCCAACGGCTCGATTTTAGTGGCCCAAAATGGCGGTGGATTGGAATTCAACGAAGAAGAGGCTTTAGATATCCTCAAAGAAGAGAATGTTTTTGCTGTGGTGGACTTGAAGTCCGGCAACGCCTCGGGCAAAGCTTGGGGCTGCGATCTGACCTATGATTATGTAAAGATCAATGCCGATTATCGAACTTGATTTGGACAGTAGCTTCAAAATAAGAAAACGAAAATAATTAAGGTGAAACAGAATGGCCATTGATCTAGATAAAAATTATGTAAAGGCACAGCACTTTATCGAGTGTTTGCCCTATGTGCGTCGCTGGCACGGGAAAACCATCGTCGTAAAGTACGGTGGTAATGCTATGATCAACGAAGAATTGAAAGAAGCTGTGCTGAAAGATATTATTTTGATGAATCTCATTGGCATCCGTACCGTTTTGGTACACGGCGGCGGTCCGGCCATCGAAGAATATTTGCAGCGGCTGGATATTAAAAGTGACTTTAAAAACGGTCTCCGCGTGACCAATGAAGCGGTTATGGAAACCGTTTCCATGGTGTTGGTGGGAAAGATCAACCAAAATACCGTTTCCGAGATCAACCGTCTCGGTGGTAAAGCCGTAGGGCTTTCGGGAAAAGACGGCGCCATGATGAAATGCAGGAAAAAATATGCAAAGATCGCCGACGGCGATAAGGTGCATCAGGTTGACATCGGCATGGTGGGGGAGGTAGAATCCTTCGATAATACCCTCATCAATAACATGTTGGACGATGATTATATCCCCGTCATTGCTCCCATCGGTACCGATGGCGATGGCGGAACGTATAACGTCAATGCGGACTATGCCGCCTGTAAGATTGCAGCGGCCCTCGGCGCGGAAAAACTATTTCTCCTTACCGATGTGGAAGGGATTTTATTGGATGTGAACGATAAGAATTCCTTGATTTCTTCGATTAAAGCGTCGGAAATGCCTTTACTGATCCAAGATCATATCATCAGCAAAGGCATGATTCCCAAGGTGGAAAGCTGTATCAAAGCCATTGAGGATGGCGTAAACGGCGTACATATCATTGACGGGCGTGTTCCCCACAGTATTTTATTGGAACTTTTTACCGATTCCGGGGTGGGTACCATGGTAACAAAGGAGTGAATTATGGATTATATCGAAGATGGCAAAAATGTTTTGATGGGCACTTACGGCAGATTCCCCATCGTGTTGGAACGGGGAGAAGGGCCTTGGGTATGGGATACCGAAGGAAAGCGATACCTCGACTTTACCTGCGGTATTTCCGTGAATAATCTGGGGCAATGCCATCCCGCCATTGTTCAAGCCGTACAGAAACAAGCGGCAAAAATGTTTCATTGCTCCAATCTGTATTGGTCGATTCCTCAGGTGGCTTTGGCGGAAAAACTCGTTTCCTACAGCGGCCTGGGCAAAGTGTTCTTTTGTAACAGCGGCGCAGAAGCTAACGAAGGCGCCATCAAATTGGCGCGAAAGTATTTTTATGATCAAGGACAAACCGACAAAAATGAGATCATTACCATGGTGAAGTCCTTCCACGGCCGAACCTTGGCGACCCTTACCGCTACTGGGCAGGATAAAGTAAAAACGGGTTTCGCCCCGTTAATGCCGGGATTTCATTATGTGCCTTACAATGATTTCGAGGGGTTGGCTGCAGCCGTCAATGACCGTACCTGTGCCGTGATGATGGAACCCATTCAAGGGGAAGGCGGCGTTTACCCTGCCGATGCCGGGTATTTGAAAAAGGTTCGATCACTTTGTGAAGAAAAAGGTCTGCTGCTGATCTTCGACGAAATCCAGTGCGGTATGGGGCGTACCGGGACAATGTTTGCTTATGAAAATTACGGCGTGAGACCCGATATCGTCACCTTGGCCAAGGCTTTGGGAGGTGGTTTGCCCATGGGCGCTTTCATCGCCACAGACGAAGTATCGGCCTCTTTTGGCCCGGGGAGCCACGGTTCCACCTTTGGAGGCAATCCTGTAGCAGCAGCAGCAGGGAATGCTTATCTTGAGACTGTTGCTGAGAAGCACCTTTTGGATAATGTCAAAACGGTCAGCGCTTATCTGAAGGATCAGCTTGCAGCCATCGATGACAGTCGTATCAAAGAGATTCGCGGTATGGGCCTGCTTTTGGGCATGGAAATGACCGTGGAGGTCGCTCCCATGGTCAACAGCTGTTTGAAACAAGGATTACTGCTCTTAAACGCGGGACCCAATGTAATTCGTTTTTTACCGCCATTAAATATCACGGAGGAATTGGTTGATTCCGCCGTAGCGATACTGAAAAAAGTTTTCAAAGAGGAGGCGTAATATGGAAATTACAACAAAGTACAAAGGCCGTGACTTCTTATCCCTCTACGATTATACCGGTGAGGATATCGCATATTTTCTTGATGTGGCCGATGCGCTGAAAAAAGAGCAAAAAGAAGGGGGTACCATGGGATATCTTCCCGGTCGAACCTTGGGGATGCTTTTCACCAAAAGCTCCACGCGGACCAGAGTGTCCTTTCAGGTAGGAATCCACCAGTTGGGGGGGACGGGGCTGTTCCTCTCTGGCAATGATCTGCAGATTGGCCGTGGAGAACCCATCAAAGACACTGCTCGGGTCCTTTCCCGTTATCTCGATGCGATCATGATCCGTACCTTTGCCCATAGCGATGTGGAAGAGTTGGCGGAATACGCCGATATTCCCATTATCAACGGCCTTACGGATCTACTTCATCCCTGCCAGGTCTTGGCGGATCTTCAGACCATCCGCGAGTACAAAGGCAAAAACTTAAAAGGATTAAAATTAACTTATATCGGCGACGGCAACAACATGGCGCATTCTTTGCTGTACGGTTCCGCTAAAATGGGGATGGACATGACTTTGGCCTGTCCCGAAGGTTATGATCCCGATGAAGAGGTCTTCCGTCGTGCCAAGGAAGTTGCCGAAGAAAGCGGCAGTTTCATTAAAATTTACCGCGATCCCGAAGAGGCGGCGGAAGGCGCCGATGTACTGTATACTGATGTTTGGGCCAGTATGGGACAGGAAGGAGAAGCGGCCCAACGCCGCCAGGCTTTTGAAGGAATTTATCAGATCAACGATGATTTGATGAAGGTCGCCAAAGACGATGCGATAGTGCTTCACTGCTTGCCGGCCCACCGCGGGGAAGAGATCACCGATGCGGTCATGGAAGGGAAACATTCCGCGATCTTCGATGAAGCGGAAAATCGTCTCCATGCCCAAAAAGCAGTGATGGCGCTGCTAATCCCTTAAAATCATAAGCATCATTGATGTGACAAACTCATATACATTCTCAGTAAAAGGAGTTAAATCTCATGGCAGAAAAAGTTGTATTGGCTTATTCCGGCGGTCTTGATACCACCGCCATCATTCCTTGGTTAAAGGAAAACTATGATTATGAAGTAATCTGCGCCTGTATCGACGTGGGGCAGGGGAATGAATTGGACGGTTTGGAAGAACGCGCCAAACTGTCCGGCGCGGCAAAGCTTTATATCCTCGACGTGGTAGATGAATTCGTCGACGAGTATGTGATGCCCTGTGTAAAGGCAAATGCCGTTTATGAAAATAAATATCTTTTGGGCACTTCTATGGCCCGTCCCCTGATCGCGAAAAAGCTGGTAGAAGTCGCTAGAAAAGAAGGGGCCGTGGCCATTTGTCACGGCGCCACTGGCAAAGGGAACGATCAGGTACGCTTCGAATTGGGGATTAAAGCATTGGCACCCGATCTTAAAATTATTGCCCCCTGGCGCTGCACTGATACTTGGAAGATGGAGTCCCGCGAAGATGAGATAGCCTATTGCAAGGAACACGGTATTGATCTTCCTTTTTCTGCAGACAGCAGCTATAGCCGGGACAGAAATCTTTGGCATATCAGTCATGAAGGGCTGGAATTGGAAGATCCTGCCCAAGAACCCGATTATGACCATATTCTTGTTCTCGGTGTGACTCCGGAAAAAGCGCCCGACCAAGGGGAATATATTTCCATGAAATTTGAACAAGGCGTTCCTGTTGCACTGAACGGCAAAGAAATGAAAGCCTCGGATATCGTACGGGAGTTGAACGTCCTCGGCGGCAAACATGGTGTTGGTATCGTTGATATTGTCGAAAACCGCGTCGTCGGTATGAAATCCCGTGGAATCTATGAAACGCCCGGCGGTACCATCTTGATGGAAGCCCACACCCAGCTGGAAGAGTTAATCTTGGATCGCGCCACCCTTAATGTGAAAAAGGATATTGCCAATCAATTTGCCGACGTTGTTTACGAAGGTAAATGGTTTACGCCTCTTCGCGAGGCTTTGCAGGCATTTGTGGAAACGACCCAAGAATATGTTACCGGCGAAGTGAAAATGAAACTCTATAAAGGGAATATCATCAAAGCCGGAACTACTTCACCTTATTCCCTTTACAGCGAATCTCTGGCCAGCTTTACCACCGGTGACCTCTATGACCACCACGATGCCGAAGGCTTTATCAATTTGTTTGGTCTGCCTTTGAAAGTCAGAGCAATGCTGCTTGCCGAGAAAGAAAATATATAAAAGCGTGATTGGACTGTTGTTGTTCATATCATTATGTTCTAATTGGCATAAATCGTTTTGGGGAGGTCACTTGGTATTGGATTGGCGTGATGAGCTCTGTTGCTAAAAATCAGAATTTCTTGATCATTATGACACGACGTTAATTTTCATGGATTTCCGAGGATTTTCTTCTCTAAAACAAAAAAACTTACATTTTTTCGCAAAAAACTATTGAAATTTATAAAAAAATATGTTAAATTGATTATGTTATACGACTGACGGAAGTGGAATGAACCACATGGAGTATAGCTTAAATGAGCCGACCGTCTGGGCAAGAGTCCGGAATGGTGGGCTCTTTTTGCTTCAATAAACTTTACCGGCCAGGAAGAGCCGAGAAGGAGAGGTGCGTATGCTAGATCCAAGAGAGTACAAAGATTGGCAAATTGCTGCTGAAGCAGAAAAACGGCTTCCCAGTGTGGAAACCTTTCGGGAACAACTTGGTTTGTTACCGGAGGAAATTATTCCATTCGGAAAAACCCCGAAACTCGACTTCCTAAAGATTATGAAACGGTTGAAAGACCGTCCCGACGGGAAGTACATCGAAGTCACAGCCATTACCCCCACGCCTTTGGGGGAAGGAAAATCCACCACTGCTTTAGGGCTCATTGAGGGTCTTGGCAAGCGTGGAGTCAATGTCGGTGGTTGCCTGCGGCAGCCTTCCGGTGGCCCAACAATGAATATCAAAGGCACTGCCGCTGGCGGCGGCAACGCTTTGCTTATTCCCATGACTGAATTTTCCTTGGGCCTTACCGGGGATATTAACGACATTACCAACGCCCACAATCTGGCCATGGTTGCTCTGACCGCCCGGATGCAACACGAGAACAATTATAATGACGAACAACTGGCAGAACGGGGACTACGCCGTCTCGACATCGATCCCAAGAACATTGAAATGGGTTGGGTCATGGATTTTGCCGCTCAAGCGTTGCGTAATATTGTCATTGGTCTCGGGGGCCCAAAAGATGGATTTATGATGCAGTCGAAGTTTGGGATTACGGTAAGCTCTGAACTCATGGCCATTCTTTCCATTGCTACAGATTTGAAAGATTTGAGAGAACGTATTGCTAACATCGTGGTGGCTTATGATCGACAAGGCAATCCCGTTACCACCCGTGATCTTGAAGTAGACGGCGCCATGACTGCTTGGATGCGGAATACGATCAATCCCACCCTTTGTTATACCGTGGAGCATCAACCTTGTCTTGTGCATGCCGGTCCTTTTGCCAACATCGCCATTGGACAGTCCTCTATCGTTGGCGATCGCATGGCATTGAAGCTCTATGATTATAATGTAACGGAAAGCGGTTTTGCTGCAGACATTGGATTTGAAAAATTCTGGAATGTGAAGTGTCGTTTGTCCGGATTGAAACCTAATGTATCCGTTTTGGTTTGCACGATTCGCGCTTTAAAGATGCATGGCGGCGGCCCTCAAGTTTTCCCTGGCAGACCGTTACCAGAAGAATATACCAAAGAAAATCTTGATCTTTTGGAAAAAGGTCTGGAAAACCTCGTCCATCATATCCAGACGGTCAAGAAATCCGGCATTAATCCGGTGGTTTGTATCAACGCTTTTGCCACCGATACGGAAGCGGAAATCAATCTGATTCGACGCGCTTGTGAATCTATGGGAGTGCGTTGTGCCCGTTCGGAACATTGGCAATATGGGGGCGATGGCGCTCTTGAATTGGCCGATGCTGTTATTGAAGCAGCAGAAGAACCTTCGGATTTGAAATTCCTTTATCCTATGGATCTGCCTTTGCGGAAACGCGTAGAAAAAATCGCCAAAGAAGTTTATGGTGCTGCCGGCGTCGAATGGTCTCCCTTAGCGAAAGAAAAGGCAAAACGATTTGAAAGCGATCCCAAATACAATGAATATGCCACCATGATGGTGAAGACTCATTTAAGCCTCAGCCATGATCCCCAACTAAAAGGCGTGCCTAAAAACTGGTGGTTGCCCATTCGAGATATTCTTGTGTACGGCGGCGCAAAATTCCTCTGTCCCATGGCGGGTTCGATTTCTTTAATGCCGGGAACCAGTTCTGATCCGGCCTTCCGCCGCATTGATGTTAATACGGAAACAGGAGAAGTTTCGGGTTTATTCTAATTTGTGAAACCTGTAGTTCTTTCTTGTGATTTAATTTAAGCCACGGCCATCTGGGCCGTGGCTTATTTCTGGGATTCTCATTTGAGTAAAAATATGGTATGATTGAATCGATATTCAATGACAGAGAGGGGGGGATTTTCCGATGCTGAATCAAGAAGGTGATATTCGGGGAACACTAGAAAAGAGAGAAAGCCTTTTATCTCACGTGGATCACACGCTATTAAAAGCCGTTGCCGACTGGCCTTCTATAAAAAAGCTTTGCGAAGAAGCTATAGCATATCGTACAGCCTCTGTTTGTATTCCGCCGTCCTATGTAGAACGAGTTCACAGCGCATTTCCAAATTTGACCATTTGTACCGTAGTGGGATTTCCCTTGGGATACCATACAACTGAAGTGAAAGTATTTGAAGCGAAGCAGGCTTTGGCTCAAGGAGCCTCTGAAATCGATATGGTGGTAAATTTGTGCGATGTGAAAAACGGTGATTTTACCAAAATTACCAATGAGATTCGGGCCGTAAAGCAAGTTTGCAGTTCCCATATTCTAAAGGTGATTATAGAGACATGCTATCTTACAACAGAGGAGAAATATTCTCTATGCGATTGCGTGACCGCCGGCGGCGCTGATTATATTAAAACGTCTACAGGATTTGGTGACGGTGGCGCGATGGTAGAAGACGTGATTCTCATGAAGAAGTCCATTGGCAGCAATGTGAAAATCAAAGCGGCAGGAGGGATCCGTACTGCGGAGGATATAAATCAATTTCTCTCTCTCGGCTGCGACAGGATCGGTTCCAGTCGTGCTGTGGAAGCTTTGTGCAGCGATGGAGAAGTATAAATTCGTAACTTTTTGGAAAGGTGGTAACTTCCATGAATTTAGAAACATTAATCCGTGAGGCGGAGGACGTCCGTAGATTTTCTTATGCTCCTTATTCCCGGTTCACTGTCGGTGCGGCGCTGCTCGCTTCGGATGACACTGTTTATCGCGGCTGCAATGTGGAAAATGCATCATTTGCATTGTCACTCTGTGCGGAACGAACTGCGTTTTGTTCTGCTATTGCCGATGGTCAGCGTCATTTTGTGGCCATTGCCATTGTTGGAGGGGAGGAAACACAAGATCATTTAGAATATTGCTTCCCTTGTGGAAGTTGCCGTCAGGTCATGACGGAATTTTGTGAAAGCGATTTTGAGATCATTGTTGCCAAAAGTTGTAATGACTATACAGTATATACTTTGAAGGAATTGCTGCCCCATGGTTTTTCGTTGAAATGACGAGCTTGGGGCGGAAAAGCATCTTTCAGAGGAAAAAAGTAAAAAGCCGCTGTATCAGCGGCTTTTTACTTTCAGAGATACGGCTTGAAAGCCAAAAATGTCTTGAAAGACATAAAATTATTTCGAATTACAGCCTACGAAAGGGGCCATAGTGAGGCGAATAAAATATCCCTGGTTATGATCGCAAACAGGACAAACCATCGGTGCTTGTCGGCCTGTCATCACATGGCCGCAGTTCAAACACATCCAGCCGGTTTCTACATCAGAAATAAAAAGTTTTTCTTGTTCCAATAACTCTGCAAACTGGCCGAATCGATCACCATGGGTTTTTTCGATTTCCGCGATCATTTTAAAATGTTGGGCGATGACGGGGAAACCTTCTTCCTCTGCGATTTTTCCGAAAGCAGGGTAGGCATCTCCATATTCTTCATATTCATTATGTTGTGCAGCTTTTAATAGGGAAAGTACATCGTTCCCTTTGTCCACAGGATATGCTGCATCGATGGTGATATTTTGTCCTGCGGCTTCCGCAAGATGTTTATAAAAAATTTCCGCATGTTCCTTTTCCTGGTCGGCAGTAAAGGTAAAAACCGCTTCTAATACATGAAGATTAGCGTTTTTAGCAGCGGAAGCTGCAAAGGTATAACGATTTCTCGCCTGACTTTCCCCGGCAAATGCGCGTAATAGGTTGATTTTTGTTTCGCTGTGATTAAAATCTGTTTTCATTGAAAAAAATTCCTCCCAATGTTTCATTTTTACTAATATGCCCACTTTTTCCCAAAAAATTCTGAAAACCTTCCGAAAGATCTGGGGAGATCGTTGTTTTGAATTCATAAAAAAGAGCATCGTTACAAACGATGCTCTTTGATTGTAATTGAGACGCGATGCAATTTGTTTTATTCCTGTACCTGATTAAAGATTTGCGCCAACCTCATGTGCTTTGGCTTTCAATTCATCGCTGAGAGAAAACTCGGGAGAACTGGTGCCACTGACGATGATGTTTTCAACGACTTCCCAGCCGAACCGTTTAAAAACATTGTCCATAGTTTCGACTTCGTCTTGGAACATAGTATCGCCGGGAGCGCCTTGAACATAAATTGCCGCTACTTTTTTTCCAGGATACCGTGGTTGAAACTTACCGTCAATACAGGGATAAAGACGATCTACCCAAGATTTGGCTTGGCCTGTGATACGGCCGAAATAAATGGGGGAGCCAAATACAATGGCGTCAGCGTTTTTGATGGCGTCGTACATAGGCTGCAAATCGTCTTTACAGGCGCAGCCTTCATGCTGGCGGCAGTAAAAACAGCTTTGACAACCGCGAACACCTTTGTCATTTAACTGAAATACCGTGACTTCTTTGCCCTTTTCCTCTGCACCCTTGATCATTTCTTCGATCATTTGTGATGTGACTCCCTTTTTCCTGGGGCTGCCATTAAAGATTACTACGTTTGCCATAGTCATGCCTCCTAACTTTTAATCTTCTGTATGATGTTTAGTGTAGAAAGCTTTTTTGTGTTTTTTGTGTGGCAATTATGTTATATTTATGTTCTTAAAACTCCGCTTGACCTGTGGTGCGGGGAAAGGGAATAACGTCGCGGATATTTGCGATGCCCGTCAGATACATGATCAAACGTTCAAATCCCAAACCAAAGCCAGCGTGTTTAACGCCGCCATATTTTCTTAAATCCAGATACCATTGGTAATCCGCAAGGTTGAGTCCGAGTTCTTCCATTCGTTTTCGCAACAAGTCGTAACGTTCCTCCCTTTGGGATCCCCCGATGATTTCCCCGACACCGGGAACGAGGAGATCCATAGCGGCCACGGTTTTTTTATCATCATTGAGACGCATATAAAATGCCTTAATTTCCTTGGGGTAATCCGTGACGAAAACGGGTTTGCCGAAAACTTCCTCGGTAAGATACCGTTCATGCTCTGTTTGCAGATCCAGTCCCCAGGCGACAGGGTATTCAAAGCGGTCTTTGACTTCCTCTAACTTGGCAATGGCTTGGGTGTAGGTGGTACGGGCAAAATCTGATTCAATAATTTGCGTCAAACGCTCGATGAGATTTTTATCGTAAAAATCATTGAAGAAATGAATTTCATCGGCGCATTGGGACATAGTGTCCCTCAACACCGATTTGACCATAGCTTCCGCAAGCTCCATATCATCGTGGAGATCCGCAAAGGCGATCTCTGGCTCGATCATCCAAAATTCAGCGGCGTGCCGCGGCGTATTGGAATTTTCCGCTCGGAACGTGGGACCAAAGGTATAAACCCTGGAAAAGGCAAGGGCCATGCATTCTGCTTCCAGCTGTCCGGAGACGGTGAGATTTGTAGCTTTGCGGAAAAAATCCTTTTGATAATCAATGTTTCCGTTTTCATCTAATGGCGGGTTTTTAACGTCCAGGGTGGAAACGTGAAACATCTCTCCAGCTCCCTCGCAGTCGCTGCCGGTGATGATCGGTGTATGGATATAATAGAATCCGTTATCGTGGAAAAATTTATGAATGGCCAAGGCCACATAAGAACGAAGGCGAAAAATTGCCGATAACGTATTGGTACGGGGGCGGAAATGCTGAATGGTGCGGAGATACTCCAAGGTATGGCGTTTCTTTTGCAGTGGATAATCCGGCGCTGAAGATGCTTCTACCCGGATTTTCTCGGCATGGACTTCTAAGGGTTGTTTCGCTTGGGGGGTCAACCAAACAGTGCCTGTTACGGTGAGAGCAGCCCCCACATTTTCCTTGACTATTTCCGAGAAGTTTTGCATTTTGTCCCGTTCTAAAACAATCTGTAAATTGCGGCAAGACGTGCCGTCGTTTAATTCTATGAAGCCTAAAGCTTTGGAATTTCGAATGGTACGAACCCAACCGCATACTGTAATGGTTTGATTTCCGTAGGCTTTTGGATTGGAAAATAGGGTCCTTAGCATTGTTTTTGTCATATCAATCACTCCTTTCCGCTTTCATGATCGGGAAATATGATTGGAAAAGTTCCCACTTGTCCATGGATGATGCTGTGAATAACGGTTATTATTATATCACATCATCGTTTGAGGTGAAAGTGTATTTCATTTCTCCTTAAGACTCGTTGATCCGCGAATGACGGGGAAAATTTGATGTCCCAGGTATATTTCTTATCTGTTTTGATTTCGGAAAATTGAATTTTTCATGGTTTTTCCCAGGAATCCCATATTTCCCTGTGATTTTATCTTGACATTTTGGCTATTTTGGGAGAAAATATTTTTATCATTATTTTTATTGTATTTTTACAAATTGCGAAAGGAATGAAGATTATGAAAAAGAAATTTGGGGTAGTGATTGCCGTCTTTATGATGGCCTTTGCTGTGCTCGCTTTTTCTTCCTGCAGCTCTAGCGAAGATGCCGAAGGAGAAGCTGCGACAGAAGAAAGCTCCGATCAATTCCGGGTAGGGATGGAATGTGGTTACGCACCTTTTAACTGGACACAGCTTGATGACAGCAATGGCGCTGTTCCCATTGAAGGCGGCGATTATGCCGGCGGTTATGATGTGGAAATTGCCAAAAGAATTGCCGAGGGGCTCGGCAAAGAACTTGTGATTGTAAAAACCAGTTGGGACGGACTTCCTCAGGCATTACAGGCCGGCACTATTGACGCCATTATCGCCGGGATGTCTCCTACCGAAGAACGAAAACAAACCATTGATTTTACCGATAACTATTACGAAAGCGACCTTGTTATGGTCGTGAAAAAAGGAAGTCCTTATGAAAATGCCACCAGCATTCAGGATTTTTCCGGCGCCAAAGTGACTGCCCAGCTTAATACTTTCCATTACAGTGTAATTGACCAGATTGAGGGGGTAAACAAACAAGCTGCCATGGATGATTTCCCGGCAATGCGTGTTGCTTTGGAATCCGGCGTTATTGACGGCTATGTTTCCGAGCGTCCGGAGGGAATCTCTGCTTCTTCTGCCAACAGTAATTTCACCTTTGTCGTTTTCGAGGAAGGACAAGGTTTTGAAGCCAGTGAAGACGATGTTGCCATCGCCGTTGGCATTAAACAGGGCAGAGATGATCTGGTCGCACAGATCAATGAAATCCTCGCAGGCATCAGTGACGAAGAGCGTCTTGAAATTATGGACAATGCTGTGATGAATCAACCCGCTTCCGAATCATGATTTGAATATGAATTAAATCGATGGATGATAGGGGACAGGCATGCCTGTCCCCAATGTCTGAAATAGGAGCTACTTATGTTTGAACTTGCTGCTGCAACTTCATCGGATCCCGGGTTTATCGCACAATCCTGGCAAATCCTGCAAACTTACTGGCCCATGTTTTTAAGGGGCGCGGGTGTTACGTTATTGATCGCCATTACCGGTACCCTCACCGGTTCGGTGATTGGTCTAATCATTGGTATGATCCGTACCATTCCCGTAAACCCTACCGATTCCAAGCTGAAAAAAGGGCTTTTTAAAGTTATTAACTGGGTACTTTCCGTTTATATTGAAATTTTCCGCGGAACACCCATGATCGTTCAGGCGATGGTTATTTTTTACGGCCTTGCTTTTGCTACGGGGAAATCCATGCCGGTATTACTGGCCGGTTTTGTGATTGTTTCCATCAATACCGGGGCTTATATGGCGGAGATCGTCCGCGGCGGCATTATTGCCGTAGATAAGGGCCAATTCGAGGCGGCTCATTCTATTGGCATGAATCACTGGCAAACTATGGTCAATATTGTCATGCCTCAAGTGCTCCGGAATATTTTGCCTGCCACCGGTAATGAATTCGTAATCAATATCAAAGATACTTCGGTGCTGAGCGTAATTTCCGTTACGGAGCTGTTTTT
The DNA here is from genome assembly GCA_904420535.1 of Candidatus Cryptoclostridium obscurum. Taxonomy (GTDB): domain Bacteria; phylum Bacillota; class Dehalobacteriia; order UBA7702; family UBA7702; genus Cryptoclostridium; species Cryptoclostridium obscurum. The sequence continues at coordinate 20,892 of CAJFVQ010000007.1, read as the reverse complement.
TGCTTCAAGATCCATCGCTGGGATCAACTTTAAGTACTTCCAGGTATTCCTGATCACCTGTATCATGTACTTGATTATGACCTTTACCATTACCCGCCTCCTTCGTCTTTTGGAGCGGAAATTGGCCGGGTCTGCAACTTATACCATTCACGGTTCCCAAACAACGCCGGAATCTGAAATTAAAGTGGAGGATACCCATGGGCGATAAAACAAAAGTCATCGAAGTGCGTCATTTGCAAAAATCCTTTGGTGCCAACGAAGTTTTAAAGGATATTAACTTCGACGTATCCGAGGGCGAGGTCGTCTGTGTGATCGGTTCTTCCGGATCGGGAAAGAGTACACTGTTGCGATGTATCAATTTACTGGAGATCGCCTCCAGCGGCGAAATCTATTACCGCGGTGAGAGCATCCATGGTGGGAAGATCACCGGCGCCCAGTACCGTACAAAACTGGGTATGGTATTCCAGCAGTTTAATTTATTCAATAATCTTTCGGTTTTGGATAATTGCACAGTAGGACCGGTCAAGGTATTGAAAAAATCGAAACAGGAAGCTCGTGAAATCGCTATGAAATATCTGAAGCAGGTGGGGATGGCGGAATACATTGAGGCTCGTCCTTCTCAACTCAGTGGCGGCCAAAAACAGCGCGTTGCCATTGCCCGGGCATTGTCTATGGAGCCCGATGCTTTGCTCTTTGACGAACCTACTTCGGCCTTGGACCCTGAAATGGTGGGAGAAGTGCTGAAAGTAATCAAATCCCTGGCAGAAATGGGCCTCACCATGCTGGTAGTAACTCACGAAATGGCTTTTGCTCGTGATGTTGCCGATCGTGTGGTCTTTATGGACCAAGGGATTATTGTGGAAGAAGGCGATCCCCGAGAGATCTTTACGAATCCCAAACATGAGCGAACAAGAGCATTTCTCAAGCGGACTTTAGAACAATAAAATCTAAATAAAATTATTAGCGAAAAGCGATACCGTTACACGGTATCGCTTTTGTATTATTTCATGAAAAGAATTGGTTGCTTGCATTGTTACATAATAAAATTTATGATCCCCATAGTGATGAGAAATAAAATAATTATTTTTGTAAGCCTTTCACGGTTAAGTTTACGGAACAACTTCATTGTAGGCATCAACACCATAATACATATTATACTGGCGATGGCGCAGTATAACAGCATGGTTCCGGTAATAGCCCCTTCCGCAAAGTGTTGTACAAATAGAAAACCGCTGGTGACCAGCAAGCAAAATTGCAGATTCATCATATAGCTTGTATTTTCTGAGAAAATACTATGGCAGTAGTATCCCAATGGCGGGCCGCCCACGCCCAGAGAACCACAAATTCCGGTGATGCCGCCGGCGAGGATATGAAAGACAGTGGGGATTTTTTCGGGCCAATGTTTATGCGGGAAGGCAAACATCGCTGCAAAAAATATCATGATAATTCCAAGAATTATCTTTAAACTATGATCGGTGAAATGAAACAGATAACCTGTGCTAAAGTACTGTACAATCATGGTGGTGATCATCATTGGGAGTATTGTTTTAAAATCGATTCGTTGATGTATTTGAATCATTAGAACGCAGCTCATAACGATCCCGCAAAAATGCAAATAATTACAGAAAACTGGTATCCAAATTTAATCGGCAAAAAGCACATGAGGAAGATACCGATTCCAAAGCCAGTTAGTCCTTGTACAAAGGCAGAGAGGGCGATCATGAAAACAAGATATAGTAGAAGTCCTATTTCCATGTCTTTTCACTCCTAAAGGCTTTTATGATTTCGTCTGTGATTTCTGAACGATACGACGCACTTCTTGACGAATGCGTTCGACAATAATTCCTTCCAGTCCGTCGAGACATTCATATTCTAAAAAGTCCGTGGCATTGTCTGGAACAGTAATCAGTAGTTCTGCAGGGAGTTCATCATCGGCCTCAATAAAAGTAAAGCCAACGGGGATTTTAGGGAGAGGATCAAAAACCCAAAAATAACCGCCTTTTTTTTGTCCAATATATTTTCCTTTCAGATTGACGGCAGCCTGAGAAAAAACTTTGTAATCTCCTTGGGTTGCGATTAAGATCGGCTCGGTGATTCTGGTTTTGTCAAACATTCCCGTCATAGTATTGGCGAGATGATGGCGGGCGACAAAGTTTTCCGAAGGCTCGCCTTTCCCTTCCGATAAAACATAATAGGCAAGGGTAATGGGGACATGATAAGCGTTGCCGTCTTCGGTATAAGGAACAATTCCCTCATTGGTAACGGTGAAAATTTCTCCCATAAAGTCGACTTTAATTTCGCTATTTTGGTAGTCTAATCCCAAATTTTCCGCATGTTTCTTTAGATCGCACGTTTTTAAACGGGGCAATAATTGCTGATAAATTTCATCATAAGCGTTCATCATCGAACTCCTTTCGGATACTCTGATTTCATTTTACTGAATTACTGTTGAAACGCAAGACGAGATATTTGTAATCCATTTGATTTTTTGATGAAAAAATCACCTGTTAGAGGGGATTTTGTCCTAAGTCGGTTTTTGCACAAAGTTTTCCAGTGGAAGACAGCATCTTACAAAAAAATTGTTTGATTTGATTTTTTGTATGTACGAAACACAAGTTTCTCTTGTGAGATCATGAGGAAAATCCCTCGACTTTTTCTTGTTTTTTTGGTGGGCTTTGGTGTTTTCGGTTGAAAATACTGCCGGTTTGGGGTACAATAATCTTTATGATAAAATGGCGGTTATCTTAAATGATTTGTGTTATTGTGTAACAATGCTTCATGCCGTCAAATTGTATTGCAATGATCGATTCTGAGGAGAACAATCCGGGTATGACGAAGGGAAAAAAAAGTGCGGTAAAAACAGTGAGTTGGGTGATGGTTTTGACCCTACTGGGCAAAATATTGGGCCTTTTAAGGGATCGTTTGCTCTCCGTTACTTATGGCAGCGGTATGGAAACCAATGCCTTTCTTGCAGCAAGCCGCATTCCCCGGGTGTTTTTCGACGCTGTGTTTGCTTCTGCGGTGGCAGCCTGTTTCATTCCCGTATTCAATGAATATTTGACGAACAAAGGGAAAAAAGAAGCATTTCGTTTCTCCAATGATTTTTTTACACTGATCTCCCTGCTTTGTTGTATTCTCACCGTATTGGGTATTGTATTTGCCGATCAGCTGGTTACGCTTTTTGCCGACGGTTATGATGCCGAGACCAGGGAATTATGTATCTCTTTGACGCGATTGATGTTTCCATCAGTGCTTTTTACGGGCATTGCTTTTTCCATGGTCGGGGTGCTCCAGTCCATGGATGAGTTTAATATTCCGGCCCTAATCAGTGTGGTCTCCAATATCGCGGTGATCTTATATTTCATCTTTTTTAACGATCGCTTTGGTATTTACGGTTTGGCCCTGGCCTTTTTATTGGGTTGGTTATTACAGGCTTTGGTTCAGGTTCCTTCCCTTGTGAAAAAAGGATATTTGTACCGTCCTTCGTTCCATTTCCGTTCGGAAGGAATGAAAAAGGTGTTCGTCCTGATGTTGCCCGTCATGGTCAGTACTTGGGTACAACCCATCAATTTAGCCATCAATACGCGGTTCGGTTCCCATCTCTTTCAGGGGGCTGGTGTTTCTGCCATTGAGTTTGCGAATAATCTGTATTTGATCATCACCGGTGTTTTTGTTTTATCTGTTACAAATGTAATTTTCCCCAGATTGTCGAAGCTCACGGCTCAAAATGAAGCTACTGCTTTTCGAGATACCATTTCCAGCGTCATTCATTCTTCTTTATTTTTTGTGGTGCCGTTAATGGTGGGGATGATGACTTTGGCTCGTCCTCTGGTAGATCTGGTCTATGGCGGCGGTGAGTTTGATGCCTTTTCCGTGGATATTACTGCCCGGGCTTTGGTATTCCTATCTCTAGGGATGGTGGGTTACACAGTGCAAACAATTTTAAGTCGTGCTTTTTTTGCAGAACAAAGTGGCAAAGTGCCGCTGATTGCCGGGGTTTGCGCTATTGTTTCCAATATCCTTTTATGTATGGTGTTGACAGATCCTTTTGATGTGGCGGGTCTTGCGGTGGCTTCCTCGATTTCCTGTATCATCAATGCCTTGGTTTTGATTATTTCTTTGGAAAAACGGGGATTGGGATTCCTGTCCAAAAAGTTTTGCTTCGATTTATTGAAAGTATTTTTGGCGGCTGCAGTGATGGGATGTGCTGTTTATGGCGTCCGACTTTTGGTGGATGATCTTTTTGTCGGTGTGTTAGGAAAATTGGTGACAGTATTTGTCCCGACTTTGGCGGGATTGCTTGTTTATTTTGTTGTTACCTTAGTATTGCGGATCGATGAAGGGAAGGCTGCCTTATCATTGGTGAAAAAGTTATTGCATCGTTCGTAAGATTTGAATAGGAAATTAGGAGCGAATAATCGTGGAACAGAATTGCAAAATTTTAATGGCTACCATGGGTCTTGATATCGGTGGAGCCGAGACCCATATCGTAGAATTAGCCAAAGAATTAAAAAAGAGAGGCTATGACGTGATCATTGCTTCCAACGGCGGCGTCTATGTCCCCGAAGTTGAGGCCGCCGGCATTCGCCATTATTGTGTGCCCATGAATCGGCGCAAAGTTTTCGCGATATGGAAATCTTACCGTTTAATGAAGCAGATTATTGAGAAAGAACGACCTGATATTGTCCATGCCCATGCCAGAATTCCCGGATTTATTTGCGGGAAACTGCACAAAAAAATGAAGTTCCATTTTGTAACCACTGCTCACTGGGTATTTGATACTTCGGGAATTTTAAAATATATATCCAACTGGGGGCAAAAGACCGTTTCTGTCAGTGATGATATTAAACAGTATCTTATGGACAACTACGGAATTGCTCCCGAAAACATTTTTGTAACGATCAATGGGATCGACACTGATAAATTTTCTCCTCAGAATCGCGGGGAAAAAGTATTGGCGGAATTTGGATTGGATTCTTCAAAACCCATTATTTCCTATGTGAGTCGTATGGATGAAGATCGGGCCTTGGTGGCGCGGCATCTTATTGAAATCGCGCCACAATTATCGAATGAAATTCCCGGTGTGCAGTTACTGATTGCCGGAGGCGGCAATGTATTCGATGAGTTAAACGAAAAAGCAAAGAAAATCAATGAGCAGTTAGGACGGACCTGTATTACCATGACAGGACCACGCACCGATATTAATGATATTGTGGCTGTCGGAGATCTGTTCGTCGGTGTTTCACGTGCTGCTTTGGAAGCCATGGCAGCGGCAAAACCGGTTATCGTAGCAGGAAATGAAGGATATATCGGCCTTTTCTCTCAACAGCATTTAGCCGTTGCCCAAGAGGGAAATTTTTGTTGCCGAGGGTGCCAGGCCTCCTCGCCACAGTTATTGTTTGACGATATCGTTCGTTTCTTCCATGATTTATCCGTGGAAGAAAAGGCTTCCTTGGGAAATTATGGCCGTGAGGTGATTTTCGAATATTATTCTGTTGCCCGTATGGCCGATGATTGTCTGAAGGCTTATGATGCCGTTTTGGCCGAAGATTCCAAAAAACGTGTTTTGATTAGCGGCTATTATGGTTTCGGCAATAGCGGCGACGAAGCAATTTTACAAGCAGTTTATGCAAATATCCAGTCTGTGATGGATGGTAATGTTGAGATTTCGGTATTATCCAACGAACCTGAGGAAACTCGACGGCGTTATGGATACCATACAACTCATCGTTTCCATTTTCGTTCTGTTTTGCAAGCAATTCGAAAATGCGACGTTCTCGTTTCTGGCGGTGGCAGTCTTTTGCAGGACCGCACCTCTACCCGATCTCTATTGTATTATCTTTCCATTATTTACCTTTCGGAACTGATGGGGAAAAAAGTGATGCTTTATGCCAACGGCATTGGTCCGGTACGGAAAAAAAACAATCGTCGTTTGGTTCGTTGGTTATTGAATAAAGCTGATATCATTACGTTGCGAGATGAGAATTCTGCCAAAGAGCTGCGGAATATGGGGGTTATCAACAAACGTCTCTATGTTACCGGAGATCCTGTTTTCACTATGGATCCCCCACCAAAAAAATACGCCAAAAGCGTGTTGGAACGCTGCGGTATGCCATCGGATGTTCCCTTTGTTGTAGTCTCCGTTCGTAACTGGGCAGGACGAAACGATCTTTGTGAAAAAATGGCGGCGCTCTGCGATGAGATTTTTCAAAAATATCATAAAAATATTCTCTTTGTGCCGATGCAAATTCCCCACGACATTAACATTAGCCGTGAGGTGATTGCAATCATGAATTCTCCCGCATGTATCCTTGACCAGCAGGTGACATCGGAAGAACTGATGAGCGTGATCGGCGCGGCGGATTTTGTTATTGCTATGCGTCTTCATACGTTGATTTTTGCGGCTCATATGGACGTGCCTTTTATGGGACTCGTGTATGACCCAAAAATTCGTTACTATATTGATGCTTTTTCTATGCCAAACGGTGGCGACGTGGAAAACCTTGATCTGAATGCGCTTTTAAAAACCGTTGATGATCTAACAGAACACCACGACGAATATGTGGAACGTGTGAAAAGAACCTCCATGATAATGACAGAAAAAGCACACCATAATGAAGCATACTTACGGGAACTTTTAGAACAATAACAGCGTCCGTAATGATAGAAAAGAAAAATAGAAACGATTAAGAGTGAAAGGATATTATTGACGATGAATCACGGAGAAAATGCAAAAGAAAAATTTTCCTGCGGATATAATTGCGCACAGGCAGTGATCTGTTCTCATGCCAAAGAGCTGGGGATCGATGAAAATATCGCTTACCGTTTGGCGGAAGGTTTCGGTGCCGGTATGGGAACGAAAGACGTTTGCGGCGCTGTCAGCGGAATGATTATGGTGGCGGGAATGTATTCCGATGCCGACTTGGAACGAGTGGGCAAAACAAAACTTGACACTTATGAAACCGTGCGGGAACTGACCAAAGGGTTTAAAACCAAATACGGTACTTTGAAATGTGGGAAATTGCTGGATGAGCGAGCCAAAGAAGACCCTGCTTATAAAAAGCAACTTTGTTCCGGTTATATTGCGTATGCTTGTGAATTGTTAGACGCTTTGAAACAGAAGTAATTGGTTTTAACACGCGCAGGAGGTTTCATGCTTTTTAAAAATATTTTTTTACTTAACGAGGATTTTGAAATTGAACCCAACCGCTACATTGGTGTCAAGGACAGTCATATTGCCTATGTGGGGGACACAATGCCCAACGAGGATTTTGGTGAAGTTTATGATGGCACGGGAAAGCTGTTGATGTCTGCTTTTTACAATTCCCATGCCCATACTCCTATGACTTTAATGCGGGGCTATGGGGAAAATATGGCGCTTCAAGATTGGTTAAATCAGAAAATTTTTCCTTTTGAAGACCATTTGACGGCAGATTCTGTTTATTACGGCGCGCTGTTGGGGATTGCAGAAATGTTTCGCAGCGGCACCGTGGCTACGACAGATATGTATATGCAAGCAGAAGCGTTGCTGAAGGCCTTTATAGAAAGCGGGGCTAAAACTAATTACTGCACTGGTACTCTTTGTTTTGATGATCGTAGCTTTTATGAGCTGAATGACTATCCTACCAATGAATTACTGTTTTCTGAATATCATATGGCGGAGGATGGAAGGATCCGCATTGATATGAGTCTTCATGGGGAATACACATCTTCCCCAAAAGTTGTGTCAGGTGTGGCGGAATACGCGCATAGTAAAAATTGTCATATGCATCTTCACCTTTCAGAAACCAAAACAGAGCAGGAAGGTTGCCTGGAACGTCATGGCAAGACCCCTGCGGCATATTTCAGCGAACTTGGTATTTTTGATCTGCCCACAACAGCGGCCCATTGTGTTTGGGTGAGCGAAGATGATATGGATATCATGGCGGAGAAAGGTGTTTCCGTGGGACACTGTCCCGTAAGCAATTTGAAGCTGGCAAGCGGTATTGCCCCGGTTGCGAAATTCTTTGAGAAAGGTATTAATGTCGCTTTGGGAACCGACAGTGTCGCCAGTAATAATAATCTCAGCATGATTCAGGAAATGAATGTTTTCGCTTTGATTCACAAGGGCAACAGCGGCGATCCTACCTTGATTACACCGGCAGAAACCTTAGCAGCTGCTACAGTCAACAGTGCAAAAGCCCAGGGAAGAGATGATTGCGGTGTAATCAAACCCGGTATGCGGGCTGATCTTACAGTTTTAGAGCTTTCTGCTCCTCATTGGCAACCTGCCACCCATTTATTGAATCACCTTATTTATTCTGCTGAAGGAAGCGATGTTTGTTTAACGATGTGTGATGGAAAAGTCGTTTATCGCGACGGTGAATTTCCCACCATTGATCTGGAAAAAGTTAATTTTGAAGTGCGATACCACTATGATTCCATTGTGAAAGAGTTGTAATTGTGAATTATCGGTGTCTTTCTTTTGTTTGAATGCGCAAAATTGACAAAAGTACGCGATTTGACAAGTTTTTTTTGAAATATTTTAGATAATATGATATAATTACTCAGGTTTACGAATCTTCTGTTAAGGATTTTAGAAATATGTTTAAAAAGAAAAAGAACCAACAAGAGGATAGTATTTATGAATTTGAAAAATCTCCGGTTTCGGGAAGTTCGAAAAAATCCCGTTTAAAACGGAGAAAACGAATTCATAATTGGATCTTCCTAGGGGTGCTTGCCGTATGTGTCGTGGTTTTTGGATGGGTCGGCTATGTGGGAGCTTATGTATATCCTCTAATTTGGGGTGATCTTAGCGGCACGGCCGAATTGGAAGCTGCTGAAGACACGGGAATTACTTTTGGCAAGGATCAATTTACGGTTTTGATGATGGGAAGCGATGCTCGCCCCGGAGAAACCAACAGTCGTTCCGATACGATGATGATCGCCTACGTTGATATGCAGCAAAAAAGTATGCGTCTTTTGAGTATTCCCCGGGATACTTATATCGAGATTCCCCCAGAAGGCGGCAATTATGCCGGACAGCATACGAAGATCAACCATGCCTTTGCTTATGGTGGTATCGAACTTTCCAAGGCAACGCTGGAACATAATTTTGGCATTGAAATTGATTTCATGGCTCAGGTGGATTTTCAAGGTTTCCGAGACATTGTCGACGCAATAGGCGGTGTTACCATTGATGTGCCCATACGTATGAAGTATGCCGACGAGGGCATTGACCTCCAGCCGGGATTGCAAACGCTTGACGGCGATCAAGCGCTTCAGTTTTGTCGTTTTCGCAGCGACGGCCAGGGGGATATCGGGCGCGTGGCACGTCAGCAAATGTTTATGTCTGCTTTAAAAGGTCAGCTATTTTCCGCCGGTACATTGCTGAGAATTCCGGATCTCTGTACTGCTATTAAGTCCAATGTTTCAACAAATCTTACCGGTGCCCAGCTTTTACAGATATTCATGAATTTGAAGGACGGTGTGGATCTTACGACCTATACCCCACCGGGGGAAGGCCGCTATCAGGACGGTGTGAGTTACTACTTTATTTACGATTCCACCCGTGATGAATTCTTTGACGCTCTGAATAATTACGAAGAAATGCCTGAAAACGTCATGGAGGCCATGGAGCAAAGTGCCGGGAAAGTATCTGTGGAATCCAGTAGTTCGGAAGGATCAGAATAAATGGCTGCAAAGGGTAGAGAAATTCGCGTTTTGGGGCTGCCTGTATCGGACAGTACCATGGAAGAAACTTTGGCATACATCGATAAAACCGTGGCGGAACAGGGGTATGCTCGTATCGTCACGATGAATGCGGAAATTGCTTATCTTGCGGCAACGGATCAAAAGGTACGCCATATAATTGAAACTGCGGATTATGTAACCGCCGATGGATCCGGAATTTTGTGGGCAGCGGAACGATATGGTACCCCCCTGAAGGAGCGAGTCTCCGGTATCGACTTGGTCCAGCATTTATTGGCTCGAGGAAAGCATCGCTTTTATTTCCTCGGGGCCCATCCCGATGTGATTGAAACGGCAATGATGAAGATTCACAGCGATTACCCCGATGTTTCGATTGTAGGATATCATGACGGTTATTTTAAGGAGGAGGAAAGCGCCGCCATTGCCCAAGAAATTGCCGCCGCTCAAACCGATATCCTTTTTGTGGCAATGGGCTTTCCTAAGCAGGATCAATGGATCATGGAACACAGGGAAGAGACCGGTATTCATGTCGCCATCGGAGTTGGCGGCAGTTTGGACGTGCTTTCCGGCAATGTGAAGCGTGCGCCGAAGGTGTTTCAAAAAATGGGAATGGAGTGGTTTTACCGCCTCTGTACGGATCCCAAACGCATAAAACGAATGATGGCGTTGCCCAAATTTATGTCTCTGGTAAAAAAAGATTGCAAAAAGTAATATCGGATGCAAGAGTATGCACAACCGTACTCTTGCATTTTCTTCAATGGCAGGGGTAACGATGCTTTCTGTGTTGCTTTCTGACTTTTCTTGTGAAAAAACTTGATGTATTGTCTTTTTTTTATTATAATATATTAGTAATTTTTAATTTGGGAATTTATACACAAAACCATCAATCCGTAAAATATGAGGCTTTTCTGTAAAATATGTCTCGGATTGGGGAAGGGATTGAACGATGATAAAAGTTTGTATTACTGGATATTACGGCTTTGATAATCTCGCCGATGAAGCAACCCTGCTTTCTATCATTGAATCGTTGCGCAATCATATTGAAGACGTTGAAATTGTTGTTTTTTCCGACGATCCTGAGGGCACCGCCCAAGCCTATGGCGTTATTTCCTACGATTGCCATCAATGGTCAAAACTCCATAAAGGAATTCGTGAATGCGATGTGGTAATCTGTGGTGACAGTAGTCTCATGCGTGAAAAAACAGATTTGCGTTCTTGTTACCATTACACTCGGGTCATCCGTATGGCGGTGCGGCGTAAAAAGCCCATTTTCGTCTACGGTCAGGGCTTTACCGAAGATATAGAAAATCCTTTGGCCCGAAAATTCGCAGTGAGTGCTTTGCAAAAAGTTTCCCGTATTACGGTGCGGGATCAAAAATCATTCGATTGCCTGCGCCATTGGGGACTGCGGCGCGGTCGCATCAGTGTTGCAGGTAATCCGTTGCTGAATCTCACTTCTCTGAGTCATTGTTGGGACGTGGAAAAGTTTACTGCTTTGGCAGAACAGCTGAAAGACAAGGCAGAAAAAGAGGAGAATGCCGCAATGGGAGCTGCTCAAAAGGAAACAAAAAACAACTTTTCCGATCCGGGAGATCAAGGCCTTGAAGTGCAGATCGTTATGATGGATCCCGAGGAATTTGCCGCTTTGGATCAGAAGAAATCTTTTGAGAAAACTAATGCAGCGGAAAATCTTGATATTCCCATGGAACAATTTGCCACGGTGGTGCCCGACGATTTCTTACCGAAAGAAGAATCCTTGGCAGCCGCTGATCAATCAGTTGATGCAGAAACTCCTGTAGAAATTGAAATCATTGTTGGTGACAGCATTGACGAGATCATAGCTTCTGTCAGACAGGATGAAGCGACGGCAGGTTCCGAAGAGACAGCGGAGGATACCGCTGATGTTCCCGTTGAGGAACTACGGAATGATGTGACTTGTTCCCATCGACTGTTGACGTCCCGTCCTGAAGAATGGGCTTTGGAGGATACGAAACTCGCTGTATTTTTCCTCGGAGAAGAGGGAAAAGAAAGAGAGATTCCCATTGCTGATTTGGTCACATTGGCTGATGACTCTGTCCGTTTCGGTTATACTGTAGTATTTGTACCCTTTCAATACGAACGGGACTTGCCCATTGCGAAGACGGTTCTTTCTCAGATGACGGAGTTCGCGGAACTTTTTGATGCTGGCGAAGCATTATTGCCTCAGGAAGTTATGGATATTATAGCTGCTGCTGATCTTGTATTCGGGATGGAACTTCCCGTATTGATTATGGCGGCATTGAAATATAAACCTTTTGCGGCTCTTAGCGGCGATGAGGAAGTGCGTGAGTTCTGTTACAAAGCGGGAATCCCCCTATGCGGCGATCTAGAGCAATATAACAATGATTCCTTTTTGGCAAATTATCGGAAGATTGTTGAGGATACTGATAGCGCCGTTGCCGCGTTGGAAAAAAACCTTCCCCGTTTATCGGAGGAAGCGAACCAAATTAATTTCTTATTGGATGTGATCATCCAGCGGGTGATTCGTCGTTCCGGTCATGTGAAACGTACCAGAGCGGAGAAGATCGCAATGCTGGAAGAACGTAAAGCAGCCAGAGCTGCGGAATCAGAAACAGCGGAATCTGCAGAAGAAGAGGCTGCAGATTTCGCTTCGGAGCGGGAAAACGATATTTCCTATGTGGATCTTGACAGCCTTAAAAAAGCAAGTGAGGGAAAAAAGGTCTCCCCCGAAGATGAGTGATTAAAAGGAGAACCATGGCAAACAATATTACAAAAGCGGCGGCAGTCATCGTTGTGATGAATCTGGTGGCAAAGATCCTGGGATTTGTTCGGGAAATGGCCATTGCCGGCGCTTTTGGCGCAACAATGTACACCGATGCCTATCTTGTGGCCTATACGCTTCCCTATTCCTTACAGGCGGTTTTGGGATCTGCTCTTGTCACAGTAACGGTCCCATTGTTGACAAAATATCTTTTGGAAGATAATCAAAAAGAAGCCAATTTGGTAGGAAATTATTTTCTAAATCTTGTGGCTTTGGCCATGCTCGTCATTACCATATTGGGAATAGCTTTTGCTCCTATTTTGGTGACCGTTACAGCTCCCAGTCTCGACAACGAAACTGCCGCTCTCGCTGTGCAGTTAACGCGCATCATGTTCCCATCGATTCTTTTTATGAGCATTGGCATGGTTTTATCGGGATACTTAAACGCCAATCATCGCTTTTTAGTCAGCGCGTCGGCGCCGGCATTATGCAGTGCAATTATTATTGTTTCTGTGTTGTTTGTAACACGAATCCAAGGTTTGGCAGTAGGAACGCTTTTGGGCTTTATCGGCCTGATGTTAATTCATTTCCCCAGTGTTGCCAAAACAGGTTTCCGTTATCGTTTCAAGTTATCTTGGAATCATCCTGATGTGCGTATGGCAATGGTTTCCTTAATTCCTATTGTGTTGGGAACCTCGGTCAACCAGATTTATTATATTTTGAATCGAATTTTTGCTTCCGGTCTTGCAGAGGGAAGTATCTCAGTATTGAATTACGCCAGTAAAGTTGTGAATCTTCCCAGCGGTGTTTTTGTCGCTGCCATTGCCGTGGCGATTTATCCCTACCTGACAGAATACGCCATGAAAGGGGAAGAAGATAAACTTGACCGCATCATCCATAAGGGTGTGGGGTTGGTGATGTTTTTGGGAATCCCCTCTGCCGTTGGGTTAATGATTCTGCGACAGCCCATTATTACGTTGTTGTTTCAGCGGGGAGCTTTTGATGCTGCCGCCACATTGAATACATCTTCCGCTTTATTCTGGTATTCTTTGGGTTTGCTGCCCTATGCTGTGATTCTCGTAATGATGAAGGTGTATTATGCCTTTGAAGATAACAAATTGCCGCTTTATGCCGGTATGATAGGGATTCTTGTTAATGTTGTTATAAGTTTTCTCACGGTGAGATGGATGGGCTCCGATGGCCTGGCTTTGGCTACTTCCCTCGCGAGTACCGCTAATATGCTGGTTTTCTTTATTGCTTTGAAAAAACATATGTCTCATTTTCGTTATCGCCCTTTGTTACAATCATTTGGAAAAATTCTTTTTTCCTCGTTATTGATGGCTGCTGCTGTTTCCGTTGTCGAATGGTGCTTGCGCCTTTTGGGAATGGAAAGTAATTTCATCATTGTCGCACTGGGGATCATTTCGGGAGTTGCCGTTTATTTATTGGCTGCTTCCGTGATGAAATTACGGGAGTTTGACGACATGAAGGAAATCCTGCTTCGTAAAATTAAACGAAATTCCGCCTAAATAGGGGCGGCGTGTTTTGAGGTAGTTATGAGATTATTAATCGCATTTCTGGCCGGTATCGTCATTTCGTTGCTGGTAACGCCTTTAACAAAAAAAATGGCCATGCACTTTGGCGTTTATGACGAGCCCGATGCCCGCAAAGTTCATACTGGAGTTATGACTCGCTTGGGAGGTCTTGGTATTTATTGCGGTTTCATTGCTGGGATTCTCGTATACGGTGAATTTTCCCGTACCCTTTTGGGGCTTGCGCTCAGTGCCTCCATCGTCGTAGCCGTCGGGCTTTATGACGATATTAAAAATATCTCGCCCAAAATGAAACTGTTGGGGCAAATCATTGCTGCGATTGTTTTGATCTGTTTTGATGTGCGTCTGGAGTTCATTACTAATCCCATTACCGGGGCAATTTTTGACTTGGGATGGATCGGTTATCCGATTACCCTTTTATGGCTGGTTGGGGTCTCCAATGCCGTAAATTTGATTGACGGTCTTGATGGTTTGGCATCGGGGGTTTCTGGAATTGCGGCATTGTCTCTGGCTGTCGTCTCTTTGGCCAAAGGATTTACGGTAAGCGGCTGCATTGCTTTGATTTTGGTCGGAGGGATTTTGGGATTCCTTCGCTATAATTTCCATCCGGCCCAGCTTTTTATGGGAGATTGCGGCGCCCTGTTTTTAGGCTTTGTGATTGGCGCACTGTCAATTCTCGGTTTGTCGGAAGGGGCGACGATTATTTCTTTCTTTATTCCCATTATGGTATTGGGAATTCCGATTCTCGATACGCTTTTTGCCATTATCCGCAGAAAGATGAATCATAAACCGGTTTTTGAGGCTGATAAAGGCCACTTGCATCATCAATTAATGGCCCGAGGCTTTAGTCATAAAGATACGGTATTATTTATTTATGCCATTACATTCCTTTTGGGAGCTTTTGCCGTTATGGTAACATTATTGCCCTCGGTTTACAGCATTTTCCTGTTGATTTTTGCTTCCGCTCTAATTATGGTTGGGGCTGTAAAAATCGGTGTATTGAGTATCCATAAAGAAAAATAGTATGGAGCAGTTCTTCATGCTTTAGAAAGGTGAGTCAGATCGTGTGGAAAAAAGTAATTGTAGTGTTCATTATTTCAATCGCCAGTTTAGCAGGTGGTTTCCTGTTAGGACATATTAATCAAAATGGGGGAATTTCAGGACTCCCCGCGATGTTGGGCTTTGGAGATGCGGCTTCAAAAGACCTTGCCGGAAAAACAGTTACAACCGGTGAAAATGTCGTCAATGTCCATGAACAGGCGGATATGGATTCCGAAGTAGTGATGACTCTGCCTCAAAATACCGAAGTGACTTGTATTCATCAGGATGAACCGAATTGGTTATATATTGAAGTAATGGATGGTGTTGCCGGTTATGTTCCCTCTGTCAAAATGTCTTTGGTAGAGGATACTGCTGCCGGTGATACGAATGGAGAAAATGATGGAGCCTCAGAAAGTTCTGATAACGGAGAGGTTACGCTGATAACTCCTGTTGGTCTTTATCTCAATGTCCGTTCCGAAGCTTCTCAGGAAAGTGAGATTCTCTCCGTTGCTTTGGAAGGAGATACTATGGAAAAACTGTCTGAATCAGACGGTTGGGTTCATGTACGTATGGCTGATGATACGGAAGGTTATGTTTCTGCCGATTTGGTAGAAGAAACAGAAGGTTCTGAACCATCCTCTGCGCCGACACGAAATGTAGTCATTACCAACAGTTTTGCCAGGATTCGTTCTGCTGCCTCCACTGATTCTGAAGAAGTAACCCGCCTTAACCAGGGAGAAACGGGAATCTATTTGGAAGAAGTTGACGGTTGGTACCATATTATTTTGGAAAACGGTGAAAGCGGTTATGTCCGTAATGATTTGGCCGAATTGGAATAAGTTTTCTGTTCCGTGTATGAAAGTCCATGCTTCCGTTGTAATATAACGATATCATCATTGTCCGAAAGGAGAGGTCTCTCCCATGTTTGATTTTGCCGTCATTGGTGCCGGGGTCGTAGGTTCCATGATTGCCAGAGAATTGGCGCGCTATGAAAATTCCGTAATTGTTCTGGAAAAAGAAGAGGATGTTTCCAAGGGAAGCTCTGCTGCTAATAGCGGCATCGTCCATGCCGGTTTTGATGCTTCTCCCGGAACTTTAAAAGCCCGTCTCAATGTGGAAGGTTCCGCCATGATGTCCCAAGTTGCGGAAGAATTGGGCGTGGCATATCGCCGGAACGGTTCTCTGGTGGTGGCTTTTGATGACAATGATATGAATGCTGTGAGCAATCTTTATTCTCGGGGGATTGTCAACGGTGTAACGGATTTACAAATCATTGACGCTGAAAAACTTCATGCGTTGGAACCAAATATTTCTTCTGACGCCGTGGGTGCTCTTTACGCCCCGACGGCGGGGATAATTTGCCCTTACTCGCTTACCGTTGCCGCTATGGGAAATGCCATGGATAACGGTGTTTCTTTACAATGTAATTTCCCGGTGGAGGAAATTTGTCCTCGAGGAGATTACTACCAGATTTGTTCCGGAGGTTTCATGGTGGAGGCCCGTTTTGTAATCAACGCTGCCGGGCTTTTTGCCGATGATATTGCGGCGATGGTAGGGGATCGTTCCTTTTCTATCCATCCTCGCAGAGGGGAATACTTGCTTTTTGATCGTGAATTGGGCGGCACGGTCCGCCATACGATTTTCCAGGCGCCGACTCCTATGGGGAAAGGAGTTTTAGTGACGCCAACGGTTCACGGTAATTTGATGATCGGCCCCAATGCTGAAGATTTGATGGAAAAAGATGACTATGATACCACCACCAATGGTCAATCGAAGGTTATTATTGATGCCGGAAAAACCTTGCCCTCTCTTCCGTTAAAACAGGTGATTACCACCTTTTCTGGCCTTCGTGCCGTGGGTAGTACCGGAGATTTCATCATCGGTTTTTCCCAGTTTGCACCTGGTTTCCTTCATGTTGCGGGAATTGAGTCGCCGGGACTGGCATCTTCCCCAGCAATCGCCACCTATGTGATTCGCCTATTGAAAGAATACGGTTATTTGGGACCGAAAAAATTTCATTTTAATCCCTATCGCCATGGCATTCCTGATTTGCGGACATTGCCGGAAGATGCAAGAAATCAATGGATTGAGAAAGATCCGAGATTTGGTAGAATTGTTTGCCGCTGTGAGGAGATTAGCGAAGGGGAGATTATTGACGCCATTCATCGGAACCCTCCTGCCACTACGGTAGACGGAATTAAACGTCGTACCCGCAGTGGGATGGGGCGTTGCCAGGGAGGTTTTTGCCTGCCTTCTGTAACGGAAATTCTCAGTAGGGAAATGGGAATTCCTATGGAGCAAGTAACCAAAAAAGGACCGGGTTCCTTTATTCTGTATGGGAAGACGAAGTAGGTGAATGTCATGAGAGAAACCAAACGTGAAGAGCATTATGATCTTGTGGTCATTGGCGGTGGTCCTGCAGGAATGGCAGCAGCCATTGCCGCGAAGGAAGAAGGACTAGATCGAATTCTCATTTTGGAGCGAGAAGAATTCCTTGGCGGTATTTTACAGCAATGCATTCATAATGGATTTGGTCTTCATAAATTTAATGAAGAATTGACAGGTCCCGAATATGCAGATCGTTATGAACGGCGCGTTAAAACATTGGGAATTGAATATCGCCTTGGCGTCACAGTGACGGATCTTACCTCTCAAAGGGTGATCACTGCCGTGGGAGAATACGGTGTATCCCGAATTTATGCTCACGCGATTATTTTAGCAATGGGTTGTCGTGAGAGAAATCGCGGTCCTCTTCAAATTGTGGGCAGCCGCCCCGCAGGGATATATACTGCCGGCGCCGCTCAAAAGTTTGTGAATTTAAAAGGAATGCTTCCTGGGAAAGAAGTTATCATTCTCGGTTCCGGTGATATCGGCTTAATTATGGCTCGCCGAATGACTTTGGAAGGGGCTCATGTCAAAGCGGTTTTGGAATATCTTCCTTACAGTGGTGGTCTCAAAAGGAACATTGTGCAATGTTTGGATGATTTTGAGATTCCCTTGATGCTCAGTCATACGGTGGTGCAGATTCACGGCAAGCAGCGGGTGGAAGGTGTTACCGTTTGCGAGGTGGGCGACGATGGTCAATATGTCCCCGACTCTTCTCAATATATTTCCTGCGATACAGTGCTCTTGTCCGTAGGTCTCATTCCCGAAAATGAGCTGGCAAAAAAGGCCGGAGTTTCTTTGGACCCTATTACCGGCGGTGCAGTAGTTAATTCCCGTCGTGAAACTTCAGTTCCGGGAATATTTTCCTGCGGCAATGTGCTCCACGTTCACGATGTGGTAGATTATGTTTCGGAAGAAGCAGAGATTGCAGGGCGTGCCGCAGCGCGTTATCTTTTGGGGCGCCGTAATACGGGCCGACCGGTTGTTGTAAAAAAAGGTGTCGGTGTCCGTTATGTTGTACCTCAGGTCATTGAAAATGTCAATGAAGATTTGAAACTGTTCTTCCGCTCCGATGGCGTTTATCGGGACGCATATTTGAAGGTATCCTGTAATGGAGAAACGCTATATCATAGAAAACGAAAAATTGTCACGCCGGGGGAAATGGCTACTGTTGTGTTGAAAAACGATGTGGTGGCCTCCATCAATGATGATGAGATTACTGTAGAAGTGGAGATGCCGTCATGAAAGAAACAAGATATTTGACTTGTATTGTCTGCCCGGTTGGCTGCCGCCTTACTGTGGAGATGGAAGATGGCAAAGTTCTGAAGGTTTCGGGCAATGAGTGCAAGCGTGGCGAAGAATATGCCCGGAAAGAATGTGTCAATCCTGTTCGTACTTTAACGACTACTGTTCGGGTCGATGACGGTCGCTTGCTTTCGATCCGTTCTGCGGAACCTCTGCCAAAAGATTTAATTTTTCCTTGTATGGCTACCATTGACAATTTGGCGGTAGTTATCGGTTCCGGCATTGAAGTAGGGGACGTGGTGATCCCAAATATTTGTGACAGCGGTATTGATATGATTGCTACAAAATCCCTTTTTCCAAGCTGAAACATAAAGTCCTAGCGCAAAATGCGTTATGGTTTTTTGCTGTCCCCTAGGTGATTTGTCATGATAGAATTAACTTTTATAACCTACAATACAAATGAAGTTTGGTTTAAGACGCAAAAGCATTCAAAGCTTTTGCGTCTTTTATTGTGCAACAGCAGTGAAATCTTGTATTTGGTTTTTTATAGCATGATTCTAAAAATTGTAAGTATAAGAAAATAAGTATTATATTAATGATAACAAAAAATATCAAAGGAAATGACAAAATATCCCATAAAAAACAATGATACAATCTTAGACGCGATGCTTCCTACGGCTCCGGAAAAGACAGAGAAAGCATGATCGTAATTGATGATTACGTTTATACTTATGTCTGCGCTCAGGACATGGGGGATTCAAACTCGGTGGTGAAACGGGATCTTCTATAAGATTCGTAAAGACACCGGTGAGATTTTCGATACTATGAAAGATAAAGATTGTGCCGGTCGCGGCGGTTATCATTTCAGCTATAAGATGTACGGTGACGGTTTAATCTATGTATCTCACGACCGTTGATCCTGACTCCTTTACCGTGCTTTGGAATACCACGGTGAATAATATGAATGATTGCTCGGCACAGTACGTCGACAGTTGTGTCGTAACCGGCGGTAATGTCTATGATGGTACCACCGGTAAGATCGTAAAAAACCTTGAAGGCAGCTACAATTATGCCACCGACGTTGCATTCAAAAAATGGGGTTCCGTACTTCAACCTGGTGTCACATATAGCGATGGCAAACTCTACTGGGCCGATGCAATGGTGGCATTTATATGCTCCGTCAGTATCGACAAAGAAACGGGAAGATTCATTGATTCTTCCCTGATCAAAAACAAACTGATTTTACTACGACCTGCATGCCGGTAATCAGTGGTGATCGTGTTTGCGTTGCTGGTCAAGGAAGCGACAGCGACACCGTTGCCGTTTACGATGCCGATACCATATTTGTCTAAAGGCGCCAATCAAAAGATTCAAAGTACTCTCATTCTCTATGAGGACAAAGAAAACGATAAAGTCTACGTTTATGTCCAGGAATATGGTGGAAGTTCCATCTACTATTTGGAAGAACCGAAGGTAGTTTGAAAGCGTTGATCAGGCCTTCCGTTGCCAATTATACCTTTGAATAGCTTGCCTGTGACCAAAAATGAGCGCTTTATTGTACCAATAACAGCGGTTATCTTTTTAAGTTCCAAAGCACAAAAGTGAAGTTACCTAATTTCGATACAAATTTGTTGACAGAACGTATTCCCTATACCGTAGACTCCGAAGCGGAAGCTCTGATAGTCAGCACTTTAGTCACCGATGGAGGTTCCGTTTCCTATCAATGGTAATCCAGTATCGATGGAAAGCAGTGAACGGGTCTGGACGGTGCAACCAATGTTGCCTATACTCCCTTCACTGCGGAAAAAGGTTTGACCTACTATCGTTGTGTTGCCACGGATACTTTGGAAGGCGCTGCGGCGAAATCCTACAGCGCGGTCGCAGAAATCTTTGTCATTGGTGAAGGGGAAGAACATATTGAAGTGTCGTTCCGTCTCATCAGTTCTACATTTACGGTGAAACATGGATCTACGGTAAGAGATCTTTTCCAATAAGCTGTTGATGCGGCAGTTCTGATGTACAAAGGCCCCGACAGTAGCTATATTTCCTCCATTACAGCTATGAATTGGCCGAATTCACCAACGGCGCATGTATATTATCAACGGGAAACATCCTTCCAATTCCACCACCAATCAGGCGATATCGTTATTTTTCACTATGTTGACGACTATCGTTATGAGGATGAAAACACCAATATTAATCCCGATCTGGCGCAAT
>CAJFVQ010000006.1 GCA_904420535.1 Candidatus Cryptoclostridium obscurum | reverse complement strand
TTTCGAAAGGTCAAAAGATACCAAAGGTAAATCGGTTCTGATGTTTCCATCTGATGTTCTCTAATATAAGATGTAAGAGGTTCCACAAGGGATGGATCGTCGAGTCCCTCTATCGCTACACAATGAAGTGTATAAAAACCGACCTCCCGGGATCTTTCTTGCAGAAATACCCGAAGATTCTTTATCTAAAAAGGCCAGGTTTTTCTCATCTGTCATCATGACAAATCCTTTATAGTTTAAAGTACCATTTTCCATCACATACTCGCTTCCCCAGTAACTGGTAGAAAATAGAGCAGTACGGACACCGGGGCATTCATCCATTTCCGGATAGTAAACCCAAAAGGGCTCTTCTAGAGTGATCTCCTTGATGATATTTTGGGAGTTCATCGCGCGTTCAATCTTTTCATTAAAATTATAAAGCATTTCCAAATGAATCTGCTGGCGATAGA
Organism: Candidatus Cryptoclostridium obscurum; assembly: GCA_904420535.1. Lineage (GTDB taxonomy): Bacteria > Bacillota > Dehalobacteriia > UBA7702 > UBA7702 > Cryptoclostridium > Cryptoclostridium obscurum. The sequence goes on along the minus strand of CAJFVQ010000006.1, from coordinate 44,089 downwards.
TATTTTCCTCAAATTGTTTGATCTGTTTGGAATAAGCGTCGTGATATTCTTTGGGAGACGTACTGTGAGTAATCTCCCAAATATCCTTGGCCTCGGCATTCATACAATTTCTAAAATATGTAACATCAAGCATTTCTTCAAGATTGCACCAATCGTAGTAGGAATAGCCGTTTTCCTCATTTTTTTGCGCGGAAATCAATCCCTTGTCCATATAGTAACGAATTGCTGACCGACTGATCCCAAGAAGATTACGGATATCCCCGGGAGAAAACTGTTTTTTCATACACCCATCACTCCTCGGCCCCTTGGTAAATCATAACACAATAATGATTTTGTCTCAAGCTTTTTCCACAGATTTAATATAATCGGTAATTTCCTTTTCTTGGGCGGGATCAAGCAAAGACTCCGGTGCATCTTCCAAAATATGTACAACTTTTTCATGGGCGGTTTCCACAACGTCTTTGAACCCATCGGCTTCCCAAGCGTCGCTGGAGCGCCAATCAGAAACTGTAGGCTGCCAACCGTCCCGGACATGCATCATGGTGGAATCTGCCATTAAAAAGTCCTGGCAAGGCTTACATTCCATCAATTCTTTCATCCCCATGTGTTCTTCTGAGGTGTTCATCCCGTTAATCATGAAGCGGACACGGCTGATCATTTCATCGTCAAGAACGCATTTTTCCAAAGAAGTCGTCATTAAGTTAGAGAGCGCGCCCACAGAGTTACTGGTTAGATTCACGCCAGCCAAGGCGGTAAAGAGAAAGCTCTGCATCACTTCCATTCCTGCCTGATAGTCGATGGTTTTAGAGCTTGTAACACCGGTTTGGGAACGAGTGGGAAGATGATAGAAACTCTTATACATTTGTACCGTAGCTGCAAGCATGAGAGCAGAATCGGGAGATGCGCACTCCCAAGTCGCATAGCGCATATTCCCGGAAGTCAACGTCGCGGATGTAATTATAGGAACACCAGGACGCACCAACTGCGCATATACAAGACCGGCCAAAGTTTCAACAACATCCAAAATAACTGTAGAATAAAGATAAATCGGAGCAGTAATACCGTTCATGGGAGCCGATACCAAAGTAATCGGTTGATTATATTCCGCAAATACACGAATACCTTCACAGGCGAACTCAGAATAGAATAATGGGGAATTGGGAGTGGCGATATGCCACGTTAAATAGTGTTCCTGAACATAGCCTTCCTTCCCATAGACAATATCAAAAAGTTTCAGGCATTCTTCTTTTTCTTCGATGGTTTCCAATTCCATGGGGCTGAGAATGGGCTTGTCACTGTTTTTGAAAGACGCCAGCAAGCAGTGAAGGCCCATGACTCTCTTATTAACATCAGAAGGACTGACCGGCTGGTAACCACAGATGTCAACGTTATCTAACGCCTGATAAACTTTTTGAAGGTTGGAAAAATCTTCCAGCGTAGCGGTACGGCGTTTGCCGTCAAAGTCTCTCATAAATACCTCGCCGCCAGCAGGATGAATGGCCAACCCCTCACCAATAGTAACGTTTTTATCGGGATTCATACCTTCCAACAAAAAAGAAGGCGGGCACTGAGACAATGCTTTCATTACCATGTCTTTGGGGATCATTACAGTGTGGTCGGTGACCTTTGCTCCATGCTTACGGAAGGTTTCAACAGCCTTGTCAGATTGAAAAACAACACCTTTTTCTTCCAAAAGCTCCAAAGCCTTTTCATGCACCATTTGCATGTCGCTGTCAGATAAAACCTTTAATTGTCCTGCTAAATTCATAATATAACCTCATTTTCTTTTACTTTCACATACCAAAAATTCATTTTCAATGTTACAAAATATTGTTGGAAAGCCGAAAGAGGGACTATGCTTCCGACTTTCCATGAAAGAAGTGATTTTTTGGCTCCAGAGGAAACCAAACCGAAAACTATTTAATGTAAGAATTGATCGTTGCTCTCCCCTCTTCGGGAGCACGATAATAGATCATCAATTCGCCATTTTTATTATACTCATAATGATCCTCAACAAGCAAATCATTTTTTTCGCCAGTCATCAGAACCTCGAGAATTCCAGAGGGCTTGAACATCTTCCAATCAGAATATTCATCCTCTAATGCTGCCATCACATCGTCAACACAGGCCACATCAACAGTGGTCATGTATTTCAGCACCGCAAAATTTAAGGGTCTTTTACTCACTCTTCAAGCCTCCTTTTTTCGAAACAAGTCCAAAGGATTCATGGCGATTAGCCAAATGCCGAAAATTTCAACGAGAGCCATCAGCCATTGAACCGGGGTAAGGGTATATCCCTCCCAGCCAAGAATCCATCCACAAACAACCATCATGAAAAATGGACTCCAAAAAGCATACATGGCATTGCAAACCATTCCCAAAGCTGTACCGCACATAGAGTTTCCTTTATACCACAGAGAATAGGCGGGATTGGCAAAAAATCCGGAAATAATGAACCACAATATTGCAACAGTACAGATAGCGCCGCCGACAAAGAAGAAATAGGGGTTGCCTTCCACACCGCTCATATCAACAGTGGCGTTGGCAATCATACAAAAAATAGGGACTAATACGATCAATTGAGCAATACCGGAAGTAATTTGCCGGATTGTAATCGCGATTTCATAATCCACCATAATGGTACCGTAACCAGCGATGCACCCCTCTACCCCCCAGGCAATGGCGGCAATAAAGGCAATGCACATACCAATGGTGGCAGTAGTATCAATATTTCCCAATGTAGTACCGCCGAGAACAACGGCCGCGATAAAACACACCATAATACCGCAGATCATACGAAGGTTTAATTTTTGCTTATAGAGAATCCTAGCTAAAATTGCGCCAACAGCGGAGCAAAGTGCAGTAACGGCAGCAGCGATTCCACCGGCCATCATTAAACCGATGATATAGCAGGTAGAAGCAATGGCACCGCAAAGAGCACCGCAGATAATTAAGCGACCGGGCTTTGACTTTAAACCGGGCCAAAAATCGCGCATTTTTCCTTTTGCGGTAGCAATGATCAGACACCAAACCCCGGAAATCAAATCATTTAAACCTGATCCAACGGCACTGAGTAGGCAATAGCCGATGATCGTCCCGGCTATGGGCAACGCCCAGAATTCATTCCACACACCCCAGGCTTCGCCAACTGTCAAAAAAGCAGAGAACAAACCATAACTGATACCGGAAGCAAAGGCAAACATAAGGCCTTTACGAAGGAAACGCGCCTTTGTTTTACGATAGTCGCGTTTTAGCGCGGTATTGACAGCTTCATTTGTAGAAATTCCCAAGAATATCCCTTCTTTCCGAAATTCAAATTTCAAATTTAGTACTTCAGTTGGAAGACATGTCCACGGCCTACTGAGTATGGAATCATCATAAACCTGTTCCCAACAGCCAAGTCAATACCCTTTTTAAAAAAATTTTTAAATTTAAGCAACTTTTTATCCGTATTTATTTCCACGCTCTCAAAAGCTTCTGTATTTTCCCTGAACAACCAATTGATGACAAGATTTCCTACAGAAAAAAATACGAAATAAATTTTTTCTCATTTTGATCACATTATTTCATCCGCAAAAAATGACATCAAAATACCAGTTAAATAAGCATATCAATCATTACATAAACGTTTTAAGAAAACAGCGTCAGCAAAAAGCATTTCTCACTCAATGTTTTTTCTAAACTTCAGCGCAAAATATTACAATAGAAAAAACTTTTTAAAAAAGGGTATTGACTTGGCTGTTGGGCGCAGGTTTATGATGAGTGAGTACTCGAGGGACTAGGGACAATTTTTTGTTCGGAGTACGGCTTTTTATCAACAAAGATTATCAAGGGAGGATATTAAACATGATCGATCCGAAAGAGAAAAAGCTTTTTGAACAATACACTTCCGAATTCCAGGAAATACAATCGCTAATCGAAGATATTTATCAACTGGGCACATTGGAGAAAGTCTATGAAATCTTCGGAGGCTACGTCAACCGCAGTTTCGGCGTGGAAGTAACTACTCCGGACGGAAAACCTGTGGATTACTTTATTCGCAGGTATCGCCTTACTACTGCCGACGAAGATATCAAAGTAGAGCACGCTCTCGTTACCTATGCCATTGAACACGGTTTTGACCTCGCTGCCGGAGTCATCAAAACTCCGGAAAACAAAACTTTTGTAAAAATGCCTAAAGAGGTCAATGGCAAAACTTTAATGTACCCTTGGGCTGTTTACGACTATCTTTATGGCGACGATCCTTACGACTGGATCAACAATAACTTGAAAAATGAAGAATACTACAGCATGGCCGGAGTTTTGGCAAAGTTTCACAACTGTGTCTACGGATTCCAAGGAGGAGAAAAAATTGAGCCTCCAATTTATGAATTTCTTGAGGTGAAAAAAGACTACTTTGTCCATTGTCCCGACGGTCTTCCCATTCCTCCAAGGAACCGTTACTTTATGCTGTACCAAGACCATCTCGACTACCTTTTGGCCATGTGCGACAAAGCAAGAAAAGGAATGGAAGATTCCGGAATGTTGGGTTCGATTCCCAAAACTTGCTGCCATTGCGACTATCATGTCTCCAATGTAAAATGGAAAGATGGTAAGTGCATCGGTGTTTTTGATTTTGACTGGTCCAAAGAGGATTATCGCTTGGCTGATATCGGTTATTCTCTGGTGATATCCATTGCCGCTTGGGAAGCTATGATCGACGGCACCATGGATATGGAGCGCGTCAAAGCTTATCTTCAAGGATATCATGACTATACAAAAGAATATGGTATCCTTCCCCCCATTTACCGAGGAAGAAAAGAAAGCATTTCCTTCCTTTGTCCTTGCCGGAGCCATTTATCTCTACCATTGGTCCACTGATTTCTTCAATGATTGGGAGAACTTCAATGAATATGAATATTACTACTATTTATCTCATCTTGTCAAAACACTTCACTTCATAGATGAACATCAACAGGACTTCTACGATCTAATCTGCTTGATCGAATAAAGTAGGCACCAATCAGCTATATGCAGGCGCTTTTCTCAAGCGTTTTTACAATTACAACAGTAAAAAACGGCCGAAACTCATGGTTTTCGGTCGTTTTTTAAATTTTATCATTATTTAAGGAAATTTAGGGAAGCAGATTCTTCATACTTTGCAAGCTGATTCCCAAAGTAGACGTATTATGTAGTAGAGCTGAGATCGTGGGCTGAATCACACCGCAAACTCCCAAGGTAATCAAGCCACCGTTGATCCCCAGGATCGCACGATAATTTTTTTGAATTCTCCTCGTCATAGCTTTGCTCAGGCGAAGCAGTGTAACCAATTCCAACAAATCGTCGGCAGCAATGGTAATATCAGCAATTTCCCGGGCGATTTCCGCGCCGTCACTGATGGCAATGCCCACATCAGCGGCGGATAAAGCGGGGGAATCATTAATCCCGTCCCCCAACATGATCACGGTATTCCCCGCAGCTTTTTCTTTTTGTACAAAGTTCGCTTTATCTTCAGGAAGCACTTCGGAATAGTACTCATCCACGCCAATCCTCTCGGCGATGGCTGCGGCAGCGCGTTCACTGTCCCCTGTCATCATGACTATTTTCTGAATTCCCTCGTTTCTTAAAGCTTCGACAACTGCCGCTGCTTCTTCTCGCAATGGATCCTCTATACAAATCACAGCAGCCAATTCATTCTCAATCGCGAGATAAAGATGAGAATATTTTTTGGGAAGATGTTCAAACCGTTCCCTAAACTCTTCACGAATGACACAGCTTTCATCTTCAAAGACAAAATGATAACTGCCGATCACTACTTTTTGCCCCGCAATTGAAGAGTGAATCCCATGGGCCACAATATACTCCACTTTGGAATGCATTTCTTCATGTTCGAGATTTTGATCTTTTGCCGCTTTTACAACGGCCTTTGCCATGGAATGCGGGAAATGCTCCTCAAGACAAGCCGCAATGCGCAACATTTCAGAAGCACTTTCATCCCCGAAGGGAATCACCTCCTTCACCGTAGGCCGCGCTTTCGTCAAAGTGCCGGTTTTATCGAAAACAACGGTGGTCGCTGCAGCCATTGCCTCCAAATATTTTCCACCTTTTACCGTAATATGAGAAGCACTGGCTTCTCGAATCGCCGAAAGAACTGTAATAGGCATCGCCAATTTCAACGCACAGGAAAAATCCACCATTAAAACGGACAATGCCTTCGTTACACTGCGTGTAAGCAGCCAGACAAGTCCTGTTCCCAAAAACGTATAAGGAACCAGCCGATCAGCCAAATGTTCGGCCTTGCTTTCCAAACCCGATTTCAGTTTTTCTGACTCCTCAATCATGGCGATGACTTTCTCATACCGGGTATTGCCTGACACTTTTTTCACACAGATGGTCAACTCGCCTTCTTCTACAACGGTACCAGCGTAAACATATCCGTCGACCTCTTTTTTTACAGGGAGCCCTTCACCAGTAAGCGATGCCTGATTCACCATGGCTTCTCCAGCGACAACAATTCCGTCGAAGGGAATGATATGCCCCATATGGACGATCACTTCATCACCGGGGAGAATGCGGTTAGACGATACGAGCATTTCCTGGCCATCCCGGCGCATCCAAACTTTGCCGATATTCAAAGACATACTCCTGGCAAGATCTCCTACAGATTTCTTATGGGTCCATTCCTCCAAAATTTCACCGATCCCCAACAGGAACATAATGGAACCCGCAGTATTAAAATCACGGCGAATTACAGAAACGCCAATGGCAGTGGCATCCAAAACGGGAACTTCCAAATTTCCCTTCAACAAACATTTTACTCCTTTTGTAAGATAGCGGAGGGTTTTTAATGATGTTACAACGGTTTTGACAGGGGAAGGCACAAAGCATTTCCCTAAGAGACGAAGTAAAATTTTTCGTATCAGTTTTTCTTGATAAAAATCATTAAGATCTCGTGCAGAATGATCCAAAAGATGGCTCGGAACCGCAACATCCTCATAATGAAATTTTTGCAAAGCCTGAATCAGCACATCCCGTCCACCGGAATATACAATGGCAGCATCGGCAGTACGGTCATATACCTTCGCATCCTTCACATTGGGTAAATTTTGCAAATAGTAAAGAAGCGTATCCGCTTCCCGATAAGTCATACGAGAGCAGACCATATGAATCCTTATCCGCCCTTTGATTTCGTGTTTGATTATGAATTTCACATTGATTCCTCCATAAGGGGTTTTTCCACAGGAAAAACGGAGCTGTTCTGCCCAGCCCCGTCGACCTTGCTTTCAAATACGCATTCTGCAATACCCTCAAGGTATTGTTGTTATTATCATTCCTTCGCTTCTTCGGATTCCGCGCAAACGTCACAGCATTCCGCTTCATCTTCTACCACAGCGGTGTTTTCCGCGGCAATTCTGTCATCATTAATTTGTTTCGCTTCGGCAAGAATATCTTCAGCGTTTTCCTGTACCGTAGAGACGGTCTTCATTACGCTATTTTTCGCTCTTAAAGCCGCTGCAGTACAATGAACATATGCTTTTTTAGCATCCTTGCTGGAAAGTACTTTTACGCCGGCAGTTCCCAAAAATACGCCGCCGACAAACAAACCTATTTTTTTCATACAAGAAGCACTTAACATAATCAATTTCCTCCTTATTTCCGTTTATATCCTGTGTAAATTACCATTCCAAGGCAGACAGCCGCTGCCCATGCCCAAAAACGATGATGTTTCATTCAATTTCCTCCTTCGCTTTTGACCAATCAGTCTGTTACTTAAAAAAACAAGACTGAATTAGGCATTTAAAAAGTTAGCAATAAACAACTTTAAAGATATGGTAACACTCAAATAATGTTTTGTCAAGAAAGTAGAATTTTATCCAAATATTGAAAGAATAAAACATAATTTTCACAAAACTTGATCTCTTTTTGGCACAAATAAAAACGGTATCGAAAAAACGATACCGTTCTTTTTGAGTCTCAGTGGTTAATAGGCGAGAACCTCATGACCATCCTCAGTAACAAGAACCATGATTTCCCATTGGGCCGAGGGTTTTCCATCTTTCGTATAGACCGTCCAGCCATTTTTTTTATCGAGATAAATACCGTGTTCCCCCATATTAATCATGGGTTCAATGGTAAAAATCATTCCCGGTGCCAATACAATTTCCGTATTGCGCTTACCGACATAACTGACAAAGGGATCTTCATGAAATTCCAAACCGACACCATGGCCGCCCATTTCTCGAACAACAGAGTAGCCATTGGCAACGGCATGGTCATGAATTGCTTGAGACATATCACCCATAAATCCCCAAGGCTTGACTTCCTTTAAGCCAAGTTCCACACATTCTTTCGCAACTTCAACAAGGCGTCTTTTTTCCTCACTAACATTACCGATACAAAACATACGGGAAGAGTCAGAATAAAAGTCGTTTAAGATCGTCGATACGTCAACATTAACAATATCGCCCTCTTTTAAAACGTCATCTTTCGAGGGAATTCCATGGCATACTTGGTCATTAATAGAAGTACAAACACTTTTAGGGAACCCTTCAAATCCCAAAGGAGCAGGAATCCCACCCAAATCTGTAGTTTTTTGGTAGACGAGCATATCAATTTCTTCTGTTGTCATCCCTGCTTTGATATGTTCAGCAACGTGATCTAAAACAGCGATGTTTACTTCAGCGCTTTTACGAATCATATCAATCTCCGCTGATGTTTTGATCATATCATGGGAAGGAATAATATGGCCTTGGGCCGCAAAACTCTCAAGTTTACGATCAAAATTTATGTGGCAAGATTTATACTTCTTTCCACTATCACACCAGCAAAGATCGTTTCTACCCAGTTTATTATGCATCATTTTCCTTCTTTCTCATCAATCGTTTATCAAATACTATGACGGTCAATAAGACAACAATTCCGAAAGGGGCACAAATTCGTAACCGGCCGCCCGCACGGCCTCAGCAATGGCGGGCAAGGCATCCAAAGTATTACTTTTCCCTTCATGCATTAAAATGACCGCACCGTCGCTAAGGTTATTTAAAATCGTATTCACCATGGTTTCTGTGGAATACTTGCGCCAATCATTGGTATCAATGCTCCAGTAAATCGGTTGTTGGCCATATTTTTTCGCAACGGAAAGTACTTCATCGGTATAACTGCCGTAAGGTGGACGCATCATTTTCGGCGTATGTCCCAAAACTTCTTTAAAGGCATCATTACTATAGGAAAAATCAGCTTCCAATTGGTCTGAGGAAAGATTGGCTAAATTTGCATGCTCTTTAGAATGACTGACAACGTCATGTCCCCGGTCTTCAACCTCTTTGGTCAAATCAGGATAGGCCATAACACTGTTGGCCAACATAAAGAAAGAAGCTTTGATATTCAGTTCATCGAGAACATTCAAATAATCTTCTGTCATTTTTGGAGAAGGACCATCATCAAATGTAAGAGAAACGCGTTTTCCCGCCGCAGGATAGCTGTAAATTATGGGATCATATGTTTTGGCTTTGGGCGGAATTAGAATTTTGGATCGGTTCGCCGTTTCTTGGCTTACCTCCGCCGCTGTCTTAAGCCCCATGGTCACAAGTCCGTCTTCATAAGTGAAGGTTTGAAAATCAATGGCTTGTTCAGGCTTGGGTTGCGGCGCCGCGGCGGTAGTTGTATCCGATGATGAACCAATAATAATTACACCGACAATCACCAAAATGAGAGATAAAATCCCAAAACAAACCGGCAACCGGTTGCGTTTGGAAAAAAGCATTCCCAAAACCAATGGCGATTTATTTTTACTTTTTTCAGATTTCCGAGATTTCGAAAATACGCGATGATATTTTGTATCATCCGAACGTGAACCCATCACATGATCTTTATGGGAATTTTGTCTACTACTTTTTCGTTTCACATATTTTTCACGGTTACCGCTCATTCTTTCACCTTCACTGTTACTCTTTCCTTCTAATTTAATTCATCTAAGGTTAAGGAGAAACTTTCCAAAAAATGTTCCAAAAAATAACGCACTTCTTCACGATCCATTTTCTCTAAGTCACCGCGAATGGTTTTCTCCGCTTTGGAAAATTCCTGGTTTCCCCATTTTAATTCTTCCACACATTTCAAGTAGGCACAGATTTTATCCGCTGCCTTTACTATGGCATATTCTTCCCCTTTTTCCTCGGGAAAAATCAATCCCTCATAACTTTTTTGCAACTCCGAGGGAAGCATGGAAAAAATTTTTTCCTTTGCTAAATGTTCCAAACTGCCAATGGCATTTTTGATCTCAGGATTAAAATATTTTACCGGCGTTGCAAAATCGCCGGTGATAACTTCACCGGTTTCATGATATAAAGCAAGCATCGCAATGTGTTCGGCGTCAACATTGCCACCGAACACATCGTTTTTGATGGTGGCCAATCCATGAGCAACCACGGCAACTTGCCAGCTGTGCTCCATGATGTTTTCTTCCGCTGTATTTTTCATCAACCCCCATCGTTTGATCCATTTCATTTTACTGATATACGCAAAGAAATGACTCATTGATCTGCAGCCTCCAAAAGAAGAGCCGTCATATGATTTGCCAATTCGTTGAGTCCATCAGTATCCATATGGAAATGGCATTTATTATCAAACAAAAATGCGCTTTGCGGGGGAAATTCATCATCACCTTCCCAAATTTGGATCCGCACATGGATTTTTGGGAAATAGGGAATTTGATATGCCATATCTCCGCCTTTCACAGGGAAACCGCCAAAGGACTCTGCGGCTTTGGCAAAAGCCGACAAGTCATCACCGAAACGTTTTCCCAATGGTTCGAGTACTTCCAACTTGAAAAATTTTTGATGATGTGACCCACAAGGTAACTGAATAAAGGCGATAAAATCATCACCTGGACCTTCAATTCCCTGCACTTCCAGAAGATATTTATAAATCAAAATTTTTTCCAACAACTCTTTAGGCTCCGGTTCGATGGCACCATTGTTATGATTCACTGTAATCGTTCCACCCAAATACGGAAGGCGAATCAACGGTTCTTCCCATTTTCCACCGGAGAGTTCCGCCATTTTTTTTCCGTCTTCCTCAAGGAAATCCGCCAAATATTTATCAAAAGCGATTCCCATTTTTCCACGTTCGTCCATAATTCACCAACCTTACGACACGTCGACGTCGACGTAAATTCATTGTTTTTATTGTAACCTTTTTCCCATAATTAAACAAGGTGCTTTTTTATCTTTTCCTAAAAAATAATTCATGCTTTATATAGATACCAACGATGTTTATTCAGGTCATATCTAAGACTTACCATGCGCCGTTGCCCGTTCCATATGACATTGCAAGAAAAATTCATCATGAGATGGCCTACGATTTTCTCTTCACTCCAGCTGCAAACTGTTTCAACAGAAATCTTAATTTTCTTATCCTCTTCCTCCATGCAAAAGGCCAAGGGACGAATGTTCCCTTCTGTATCCCAGATAGCACAAACCTGAATCGGTTCCATCAAGACCTTCAATGAATGTCATCTCCCTTCTCGAAACCAAATGTTTAAAAAAAGCGAGGGGGCAAAGGATTTTCGTCATTTTCTTCAAAATCACGAAAAAGAGACTCAGCATTGCTGCCTAACAACCTCGCAGGCATGATCATTCTGTCTCCATAACGGCTCCGAATACGAAAAACAGCCTCTTCTAATCGCTCATCCCGTAGAATATCCCGCCCAAAAAGAGTATTTTCCATTTCATAATCAAAGGTAAGTCCCCCCAAATGAATTGCCACATATTTCACCTTCTTTTTTTCCGGCCATAATTCCGCCAATAAATCCATGGCATAACGGTAAATATCACGACGATGCAACACCAATTCCGGAGGACAGCATTGCTTTCCGCGATGAATGCGGTCATGATCCTTGATCCCTACAGAAACAACGGAGGCAGCCATTGCTTTCTTTCTTAACTTATCAGCCAAATGATCTGCAATACAAAGCATGATTGGAACGGAATCTTCCAAGTTTTCTAAAAGGAACGGGAGCGTTACCGATTGGCTGATACTTTTCGGCGGCTCCGGCGGCCCTTCGAGAACGGGAGAATCATCGACACCGTTGGCATAATTTCTCAATAAAATTCCCTGTTTCCCCAATAACTTCCGAATTAAATCAGGATGAACACAAGCCATGTCGCCAATGGTATTGATGCCAATTTTTCGCAGTTTTTTTACCGTCCGACGGCCGGCCATAAACAAGTTCTCAATGGGCAGTGGCCATAACTTTGTCGGGATCTCATGATTCCAAAGGGTGTGAACGCGGTCAGGTTTCTCAAACCCTGAAGCCATTTTTGCAGTAGCTTTGGTATTTCCGATTCCCACATTCACAGTGAAGCCCAACTCCCTTTTGATACGTCCTTTCAAAGCGTAGGCAGCAGCCAAGGGAGATCCGAAAAATTTTTCCTGACCAGTCATGTCGATAAAACATTCATCAATAGAAAAAGATTCTACTGCCGGAGAATACTCGAAAAATATTTGTTTCATCGCATTCGATGCTTTGAGGTAAAGTCCGTAATCAGGTGGCACAAGATAGAGATCCGGGCATTTTTCTTTTGCCATCCAAATAGGCTCCCCAGTAATGACTCCCAATTTTTTTGCGCTTTCACTTTTAGCCAAAATAATGCCGCGCCCGTCTTTGGAAGGACGGGCTACCGCCGCATGAATTGTTCGATAATCAGTTGTTCCTCCCATAAGCAGATGGTCTGCCGCAGACCAAGATAAAAAAGCGCTGTTAACGTCAATATGAAAAATCCTACGCAAAGCCATCGCGCTCCTCCTCTTTTCTTCCGAATCATTTTAAGAACTTTTGTTCTATTATATCAGACTCAATGATATCTGTAAAGAAGGAGATCTATGGAAAAATCTGACAATAAAATTGCAAAACAAAATAACGAACAATGTTTTACTGGTTTTTTTATAAAGCAGAAAAAATTTTCAAACTTTTTTGAAAAAAAGATTGCAAATAAAAAAGGAATAAGATATAATGACAGAAGTGCTATTTCTGAGTCCCGAACAGTTTACTCCTAAATGGAAAAGACAGACAGGACAAAGTAATAGAAAATTTTAGGAGGTAAACTCATGTATTCCGACAAAACCTTAACTTGCAAAGAATGTGGCGTTGAATTCACTTTCTCTGCTTCCGAGCAAGAATTCTATGCCGAAAAAGGCTTTCAGAACGAACCTGCTCGCTGCCCCGAATGCCGTCAAAGAAGAAGACGCGCCAGAAACAATGACAGAGGCGAAAGAGAAATGTTCACCGTCATCTGCGACCAGTGTGGTGTAGAAACGCAAGTGCCTTTCCGCCCTACCAATGGTCGTCCTGTTTATTGCCGTGAATGCTTGATGCAACAAAGAGGAGAAGAATAAGCACCGTCTCAATAAAAAAAGACGAAGGAAGCCAAATATTGGCTTCCTTTTGTGTATTCGCCATTGATATTGCGCCCATTTCCCTCGACCCAACAGGAAATCAGCGGAGTGCCCATAAAACAGAATCCAGGCGTGATAAAGCAAAAACAGTGTGACAAAGCCGGTGAACAGATCCTTTGGGTACGCTCCATGAACTCATCCGCAAGAGATCGTGAAGCACAAAATGATATACGCTTGACAACAAGGCCGTCCGAGCGGCACAAATTATTCGATAGACTTCTTTACAGTTTTCTGCTATACTTTGCTCGTCGTTTAGATACAACAAACTGGAATTTGTGAAGGCAATATGATGAACCGGGTGAATAATCAGTATAGGAAGAACCTAGAAAATATGATAAAAAAGATGGACTAAAAGCACTTGTAGTATATTGTTTAGTAATGGCCGGTGCATTTTTTCAGGGGTGGCTTTATACAACAGATGCAAGTGTATTTCTGTTAAATTCATCACAAATATGGATTCCTATGACTATGGCTATATTATTTCTGTGTTTTTTTATTTACAACAAAGAAAAAATAAGTAGCATTGGAATCAATGCGGAAAATCTAAAAAACAGTATCATTCTAGGCAGCATCGGAGGATTCTTACTACTTGCTATACAGACAACGTTATTTGTGGTACAAGGAAAAGAAGCATCTTTTACTAGTTTTCTATTGATGAATTGGATTATTTTTTTCTTTAGTGCCCTTGAAGAGGAAGTCTTATTTAGAGGATACATACAAACGAGACTATCTGGTTTGATAAATAGCCAACTGGTAATAGGCAGTATTAATTCTATTCTTTTTTTGTCAATACACTATCCGACAAGATGGGTAGTCTCCGGAAGGGTATCTTTTAATGCACTTCCGGCAGTATATATCATTTCTCTGCTTGCTCTACACTTTTTTTGTGATGCCGTATATAAAAGGACAAATTGTCTATGGGGGCTGTCCTGCTCCATATAATCTATAATGCGGTTGGAGCAATGATTGTCATTCAATAAATTGGAAGTTGCGAAGGTGAATATAATCACGCTATCAATAAAAACAGTCAGCAGAAAACCGGCTGACTGAGAAGATTCCGTCACGACCTTCCGACACTTGCGCCGCTGATGCGGCTATTACTTGTGGACTTGCAACAAAAAGAGAATCCTCCGTATGCTTTTGAGCATACGGAGGATTCCTGTTTTACGGCTCCCGTGCGTCCATTCCGAGGGTTCTATCGTTGCAATGGTTAAATGGTTATGTCAAACAAAGACGCTCTGCGGGATTCACATGGACCATACAGTGTTTCACCTTGGGGAATTCCTTTTCTACAGCATCATGGACCCGTTCCGCAATGGAGTGGGCTTCCAGCAAAGTCAGATCCCCGTCGCAACCGATTTCAATATCAACATAGATTTTATTGCCAAAAACACGAGTACGAAGTTCATCAAGGCACAAAACGCCTTCTTGCTCCGTCACAACTTTTTCAATGGATTCCGCAGTTTCCTGATCGCAGGCTTCATCCACCATTTTTTTCACAGCGTCGACAAAGATATTATAAGCCGCTTTCAAAATAAAGAGACAAATTACCACCGATGCGATGGGATCTAAAATAGGGAATCCTAAACGGGCACCAAAAATCCCGACAAAACTGCCGACGGAAGAAAGTGCGTCGGAACGATGATGCCAGGCATCGGCCATTAATGCGCCGGAATCAATTTTTTTTGCAGCATGACGCGTGTACCAAAACATCCATTCTTTGACTACAATGGAAAATACCGCAGCCCATAACGCCAAAACACCGGGAACAGTCAGGCCGCCGTCGGAGACACCGGAAATGATTTTCTGGATACCGGAAATCCCAATCTCCAGCCCCACAAAAGCGAGAATCGAAGCAAGAATAATGGCAGCGACACATTCCAAGCGCTCATGACCGTAGGGGTGTCCCTTGTCGCTTTCCTTTTGCGAAGCATTGTAACCAAAGATCACCACAAAAGTGCTGAATACATCGGAGGCGGAATGAACACCATCGGAAATCATTGCACCGGAACCGGAAACCAAACCAGCAGCAATTTTAAAGATGGAAAGAACGATGTTAACCGTAATGCTTACCCAGGAAACCTTCATTACCAGTTTTTTCTTTTGTTTGTCGTCCATATAGTTAGTATTGTCCATAAAATCTCCTTTCACCCGAAATAAAAAAGCATCTCGGGATGTCTCTGTCCCGCAGATGCTTCTGCTGCCATGATTCGGCCCGGCCACATGAAAATATTCACTGCCTGATCAGTAAAATATAGTGAGTCTGTCGAATTTTTACTATTATAACGAATCCATCAAAAACCGTCAAGGGGTAATTTTACGGAAATTTGGAAAATTTTTATAAGTTTCTCCATGCCTTGGGATAATGATTTTTCAACGTCCCTCTTCCGTCAGACTTGCCCCACCCCAAAGGGATCTGGTCGGCAAAAATGATATGATATCCCCTATCAACATCTCCACGAAGCGTCAATCCCTTGAGATAATCCCGAATTTCATCGCTATCTACGGGGAATACCTGTTTTGCCGCCGCTTCCGCTCCCAACGGTGACAACGCTAAAGGATGGGATGGCACAAAACGATCTTTCTTTTCTTCCCCAAGATATAAACCGTTGGCTACCACATGAAGTCCCTTGCAATTCGGCACTGTGGTCGGCTGAAAATAAAGATTTCCATTTTTGCGGTAATAGTTGCCGCGGGGAAGAAGAATTCCACATTCGCGACAAAAAGAAACGAACAGTTCGCAATCGCAAGGATGACATGCGTTTGATTTACTAGGATGCTCCGCTATTCCCCGCCGTTTCAAATGAGCGATAAAATGCCCTTCCCCTTTTATCCGGTGAGGCCAAAGCCGCGCCACTTCGGTCATACCGTTGGCACCGGGAGCAAAACCATGTATCAATGGAATGGGAACCAAAGAGAACTCCCCGTGGGAGGATAAAAAATCATCAATAATGATTTCATTTTCATCCCGGGAAAACGTACATGTAGAATAAACGATCTCTCCGCCGGGAGCTGTGAGTTCCGCGGCTGCAGACAATATTTCCCTTTGCCAAAGAGGAAAGGGACGATCCGTTCTGGTCACATATTCTTTTAGTAGGCGAGGATCCTTGCGAAACATTCCCTGACCAGAACAGGGAGCATCTACCAATACTTTATGAAACACAGGGCCGAAATGTTCCGCCAAACGCTGGGGCGACTCATTCAGAACTAAACTGTTGGCAATGCCGAACAACTCCAAATTGCGCAGTAGGGCCTGGCAACGGCGGTTGCTAATGTCATTCGCCACCAAAAGACCTTTCCCTTGCAAAAATTCTCCCAGTCGTGTACTTTTACCGCCGGGGGCCGCGCATAAATCTAATACCCAATCCCCCGGTCGAGGACAAAGCACTTCTGCCGGTGCCATGGCGCTGGGCTCTTGAATATAAAAAACACCACCATGGTAAAAAGGATGGTAAGCAGGTTTCTCCATCGTGCAATAATAGCCAAAGGGACTCCATGGGACGGCCTCTTCACATTCCATAGTCTTTATGATATCATTGGTATATTTTGACTGATGAAAACGAAGGCCGCTATGAGGAAAATTCCCCATAGCCGCCTCAAATTCTGTGTACTCATCTGCCAGCAAATCCTTTAATTCAAGTTTTAAATCGAGTGGCAGTTCCAAAGTTATACTCCTAAGATCTCAGCTACTGCGGATTGCATATTTTCTTTTTCTACTACTTTTTTATGGAGCACTTCTTTCTGATCCAAATCCAAAAGGCCACGATGAATCTTTACCCCAGTCTGCTGCTCCAATGCAGCAGAAATTTCAAATTCATTCATTTTATCCGCCGCGCCGGATTGGTTGATGGCTTCATAAACTGCTTGATTGAATTTATAGGGGTTGGCAGTAGAATCGATTACCGTGACTTTTTCACTGTTACCTGCCGCGCGGTATTGGCCCAAAGCATTGACGGCAACGGCGGTATGGGTGTCAATCAGATAGTGATTCTCTTGATAGGTTTTTCCGATCGTTTCCAAGGTAGCTTCTTCATCGACATAATAACCACACATAATTTCCGACATTCTTTTCGCCGTGGCTTCATCCAGATGATACACACCGTCTTTCGTCAAAGCATCAAAAAGATCACAAACAGATCTGCTGTCCCGACCGTTCATTTCAAACACAAAGCGTTCAAAATTGCTGGAAATCAAAATGTCCATCGACGGGCTTACCGTACGGAAGAATTCGCGGTTGCGGTTATATTCCCCAGTATTTAATACATCAGTAAGAACTTTATTTTTATTGGAGGCACAAATTAATTTGCCGATGGGAAGCCCCATGGCCTTTCCATAATATGCAGCCAGGATATTACCAAAATTTCCAGTAGGAACGACGACATCCATGGTTTCCCCTGCCTGAATGGCTCCTCGCTTTACCAGAGCGCCATAAGCCTTGAAATAATAGACGATCTGCGGAAGCAACCGTCCCCAGTTGATAGAATTGGCGGAGGAAAGGCGGTATCCTTTTTCCTCCAATTTTTCAGCAAAATTGCCGTCATTAAAAATTGCCTTGACTCCATTTTGACAATCGTCAAAATTGCCTTCCACGGCAATGACGGAAGTATTGTTCCCTGTTGTCGTAACCATCTGCAGTCGCTGTACTTCACTGACACCGCCGTTGGGATAAAAAACAATGATGCGAGTTTTATCCACATCAGAAAAGCCCTCCAGAGCAGCTTTTCCCGTATCGCCGGAAGTCGCCACAAGGATTACGACTTCTTTATCGGGCTCCTGCTTTGCCATGGAAGTTGTAAGAAGATAGGGCAAAGCTTGTAGCGCCATATCTTTAAAGGCCGCGGTGGGACCATGCCACAATTCCAAAATATAACGACTACAGTCAAGGCCGTGCAAAGGGGCAATCTCCCTATCGTCAAAATTATCGCCGTAGGCTGAAGTCACCACCTTATAAATTTCCTCTTTCGTAAAGTCATCCAAATAAAGTGAGAAAATTTCTTTGGCCAAATCACGATAAGAAAGATCCGCCAGTTTAGCAACGAAGTCCTTAGAAACTGATGGCACGGTTTCAGGAACAAAAAGGCCGCCGTCAGGAGCGAGGCCCTGATAAATTGCTTTAGAAGCGGTAACGGGCGCCACACCGCCTCTGGTACTGATATACATAGTCAAACCTCATTTCTTTCGCAGAAAATGACCGTAATAAATCGGTCCTTTTTTGCTTTGTCTGTCTTCATATTCGGTGGTAACGCCATCAAAAAAAATACTGTTATGGAAATCAAGGCTAACTTCCTCCAAGGAAAAGCCGTGGTTTGTCATTTCCACCAAAGTAAATTCCATGAGTTCACGTACGTCGGTACGGAAAAAAACCTCACCGTCGGGAGATAACACTGTGCGGTAGAGTTTTAAAAAATTTTCATGGGTCAAACGGCGTTTTGCATGGCGTTTTTTTGGCCAAGGATCGGAAAAGTTGAGATAAAGCCGCTGTACCTCGTCAGGAGCGAACCAATTCTCCAAGTACGCGGCATTTCCGCGAAGAATGGCGACATTGGAACATACAGATCCCAACCGCTTTGCGGCATCATAAATCACTTCATCCCGAAGTTCCAACCCAATAAAATTATGCTCCGGGTATTTCTTCGCCATAGAGGAAATAAATTTTCCGCGGCCCATGCCAATCTCCAAAAAAACAGGGGCCGGATTTTGAAAATAATTTTGCCAATTTCCACGGGGATTTTTTGCCTCATCCACCAGAAGGGTACCGTACTCCTCCACCAATTTTTCCCCAATGCCCGGGATTTTCCGCAGACGCATTATTCTGCCGGACGCATTGCTTCATCAATGCGCTGATCTGCTTCTTCCAAAGTCGAATCGGTGTAACCCCATTCTTTTTTGGCTTTATAAGTAATCGCATTAGACCAAAAATTCGTTTTTTCTTGGATTTTTCTGTATTTCTTCGCAAATTTATCCTTGCGCAGACTACGGTTTTCCGCATTCACCGCTACAGTATTCAAAACATAACGCATATTAAGAAGATCTTCCTGAGACATCTCCTGATAGTCGCTGTTTAATTTTTCGATCAATTTACGATAATATTCATCGAACTCTTTAAAGTCGATTTCTGTATCCATTGCAAGGTATTCCTTCAATTTTGCGATGATCTCTTCCATGTAACGAGTCTCCTTTTTCTTGGGAATTTCCCCATGATTGATTCTTGATTCTTAATTTAATGCTATCCATTAAAATAACACATTCTATGATAAATTACAAGAGTGTTTCCCTACTTCAACTGCCATGTTCCGCAAAACTATAATACTCTCTGCTGGGGCAAATAATCAGATGATCCAACAATTTTACGTCAATATGGCTCAGAGCAACGCGAATATGGCGCGTCATTGTAAAATCTTCCTCAGAGGGACGGCATTCATTGTTAAGATGATTGTGAGCCACGATAACATACGCAGCCTTATATTTCACCGCCAAAGCAATGACGTCTTTCGTCTCAACTCCGACTTTACGACTTTCGCCGGTGGAGACAATTTCATCGTGGATCAGTGAATAATTAGCATCCAGGCACATTACGACACAAAGCTCCACAGAAGCGCCAAAAAATTGCGGTTCCAAATATTCCACCATACGTTCCCTGGAAATATAACGGCGTCCCCTTCCCTGCCTCGCTATAAGGTAGCGTCGCGCAATTTGAGGAATCAACGATAAGAATTGAGCGCTGATGGGGCCGACTCCCTCCACGGAGCACAAAGCTTCACTGCTGGCATCAAAAACTTTATCCAGACTGCCAAAGGCATCCATCAAAAGATGGCCGGTACCGTTGGTATTTTTACGTTTATTGGTAAAATAAAGCAAGTATTCTAAAAATTCATGATCACTAAGGTTATCCAAACCGTATTTTTCAATCCGTTGACGCATTCGTTCTCGGTGTCCTTCGTGCATAGGAATCTCCTTCCTTATAATGAAATATTCTATCATAAAATTGACAAAAAGAACAGAATACCAGCAAAAAAATCTTCCAGGCTGCCGGTGGCACAGATCCACACTTACGGTCTTTTCTTTGGAATAAATGCCACTGGAAAGCATCAATTCTTTACAATGGAGCGAATATAAGTTCTAAGCATTCTCTTCCTCTGTCGATCCTTCGATCCGCATAGAGTTATCCATCCCCCTCAATGATATCAATGGCCGGAGTTTCCTGTGTCAATGCGGAAACAAGGCGCTATGCAGACGACCATGACAAGAACCATGATAAAACACATAATCTCTTCCGCATAAAAGTCACCTTTCCCAAGTGCTCTTCTCTAAATGTTCTTTGATTTCATCTTTGTTCTCATCACTGAACGACTTTATATTTTAAACCCCTCTTATACGGCCCTTGGACCCAAGGAATCATCTTTTGGTAATCCTTCCGGAAATCAAAAAGCCGTATTCCTTTCAAAAGCAAAGGAATACGGCATACAATTACCATAAATAAAAATACTACTTTTCTACTCTTTCCGGTGGTATTTGCAATAGACGTATCTGACTTAGCATTCTCGACGGTTCAACCATCTATTAATTTGAGCAGGCTGCTTTATGTCGATTATGTTTCATAGTGGCCGGTCCGTTCAAGAATTTCACCTGATTTCACCCTTTTTATTCGATTAAATATTTGAGCTAATTTTAACACTTTCTTTTTTCTATAAATATACCTCTATAAGTTATAACCTTTCTCTTTATTTGTTTTCTTATTTCCTTCTTTGATTATTTTTTGTTATCAAAGTAACGGTACGGTCATATATTAGATCTATACTTGGGCAAATTCATTGCCCCCCCTTTTCATAAGAGGGGATATATTTTATTCGTTTTCTAAGAGATAACCATGAAGCATTTCCAGAAATTCTTTTACTGTTGGCCGATGATCCAACTCATATCCGGCAATTTCATGAAATAGGTTGCGATTGCCATGCAACCAGCAGTCTTCCACCATGGTACGAATATCCCGTTCTACACAAGATACATTCACTTGGTGTCGTTTTGCTACTTCTGGGTAGACATCGCGAGACAAGTTCAAACAACGGGTTTCTTGTTCCATCAATAATTCAATGGCAGTGATCGTAAAAAAGAATCCTTTTTTCCCTCCGGTATTTCCAAGCTTTCGCATTACTGATTTTACCGATCTCATATTGTTCCTCCTAGCTTTTACTTTTTTAAGACATAATATAACAAAAAAGTACTATTATAGAGGAATCACAACAAAAAAAGTCATTTTAATGCAGTATTTAGACATATTATGACATAAAAAAGATCTGACCGATCCGCCGATCCATATGAATCGGTATAAAATCTTATTTACCTTCACAGGAGCAAGGAAGCAAAATATATCATTAAAAAAATATATTAAACCAATCTTGACCAAACAAAAATAAAAAGTAGCAGACCAGTCAACGGCCTGCTACAATATTTTTACAAATGGTGGGGTTAACTGGATTCGAACCAGTGACCTCTACGATGTCAACGTAGCGCTCTAACCAACTGAGCTATAACCCCGATCAACCTAGCTTTTATATTATCCTACAAAATGAATTGAATGTCAAGTATTTTTTAACACTGTTTTAAAGTTTTCGTAAAAAGCGTCAAATCAAACTCCGCTTCTCTGGTGGGACAATTCTCCCTCTGGCAAAGCTGGCAATTATGAAATTCTTCTTCCGTGAAATAACGAAGACCGGAAACACTTTTCATGGGATTCATGATACAGGAATCACTGAGTTTTACACCAATCTGATGGGCATTTTCACCAAACAGGGCAAAAAGCTCTTTTTGTTCCTCAATGGGCCAATCCACCAGAGAGCCAGGGTTCACCGATGAAGTTTGGCGACCATTTTCCATATTGGCAAGCTCACCGGTTAAAGCAACAGATGCTTTTCTGAGATAAAACTCCATCACGCAATCAAAGGCATACTGATCCATAATATCTGTAAGCCGATCGCAATAGTCGACCAGCTCCATCCCGCAAGTACAAAGAAACGGAAATATGACATCCTGATCCTTCAAATTTTCTGCCAAGACTTTACTGTGAAAGGTCTGCCCTGCAACGGTAATAGTATTTTCGGTACGGTCCTCAATCTCAGCTTCCATAAAAAAAGCTTTGGGCTTGGCAATATCCTCTGCAGCAGCAATGGCCTTTTCAACGGTCTTTCTAAAAACATGATCTCTCGGCATTCCCAGCTGATCCATGACATCATCGGCAGTGAAGGTATAATCAAACTGATCAAGGAAATGGACTTCCATTCAAATTCCCTCCTAGGTCTCTCGTTTTCTGATTTAATTTCAGCTTTTCTATGATTTTTCTATAATAAAATAAGAAAAACAAAAAGTCAACATTTTCATTCAGTACAAAATAAATGCAAGGGAGAATCCCACCGACTCCCTTGCAGATTTACAATATTAGTCTGTTATAGTGACAGATTTCATCACTTGAGGCGTTTTCGGACGATCGCTGTAATCCGTTGCCACGGAAGCAATTTCATCAACAACATCCATTCCTTCGACAACTTTGCCGAAGGCTGCGTATTGTCCATCGAGATGGGGAGCATCCTGGTGCATAATAAAAAATTGAGAGCCAGCGGAATTTGGATCCATAGCCCGGGCCATGGAAATCACGCCGCGTTCGTGTTTCAACGGATTTTGAAAGCCGTTGGCTTGAAATTCGCCCTGAATTTGATATCCAGGACCACCCATCCCTGTTCCTTCAGGACAACCGCCCTGAATCATGAAACCGCTGATGACACGGTGAAAGATCAAACCGTCATAAAAACCTTTTTTCACCAGAGACATAAAATTTTCCACAGTTTTGGGGGCAGTTTCCGGGTACAATTCAATCACAATTTTTTTTCCGTTTTCCATTTCAATGGTTACCATAATTCACCTCGTCAATACAAATTCTGTTTGAGATGCGCCTGTCTCAAATTCCTAATTTTTCAATGATCCCCTTCAACGCAGCGCGCACCGGAGAATCTTCTGGTAGTTTCACAATGGCTTTGCCGTCACAATCATATTCATAGACCACTTCATCTTGAGGTACGACGCCTAAAAGATCCAACTTCCTTGTTGCAATTTCTTCTTTGGTTCCCTCATTGAGGACACCGTTGGGGGCACGATTCACAACCAAGCCAATCCTTTCGGGATTAACTTCCAATTCTTCCACCAATTCCGCAATTCTGGCCGCAGCCTGGATCCCTCTTCTGGAACAGTCGCTGACCAGGATCATAGTATCAATATGGGGCAACAGACCACGGCTAATATGTTCCATCCCGGCTTCATTATCAACGACAATATAGGGATAATTATCCTGGATAGACATGATTTCTCTCTGTAATAATCCGTTCACAAAGCAATAGCAGCCTTGTCCCTGGGAACGCCCCATCACAAGAAGGTCATAATCATCCTCTTCAGTCAATGCGGCAAAGACCTCCTTTTCTGCATAAACATCTTTGGACATGGTAGAAGGAACTTCGCTCTGGAGAGAAGCAGCTTTTTTCATCTTTTCGCGAATTTCGCCCAAAGTTTGTTTGGCTTCCACCCCGAGAACCTCATTTAAATTAGAATTGGAATCTGCATCCACCGCCAACACCGGCTTTTTACCGGATTCACAAAGATATTGAATTAATAAACCGCAGATTGTAGTTTTTCCAACGCCGCCTTTCCCGGCGACTGCAATCACATGTGGCATAGTCATGACCTCCTATCAAACGAAAATTGAAAAAAATTACTTCTACAAAAGCTCAAAATAAAGGGATATCAAATGTCATTCAAGGACAGAAATAGCTTGAATTCTTCTCTGATACATTATTGATCTTCCAATAGCTCTTCAAAACCTGTGATAAATTGATCGCAATATTGGTGAATAAATTTCTCAGATATATCTTGCCACGGATCATCAACACCGATGCAATAAAAACCCGCGTTTTTTGCCGTGGTTAGCGCATAACAGGAATCTTCAAAAACTACGCAATCATCTTTGGCGCAACCGAATCTTTTTACTGCTTCCAGATAAATTTTGGGCTCCGCCTTGGTGGCACCAACCTCAGGTACCGTGAGAATAAAATCAAAGAAGTCAGCGACCTCCAGCCGTTTCAAAACAGCTTCCACCATAGGACGATTGGTCAATGTGGCGACACACATATGGACCCCTTTTTGCTGCAGTTGAATAAGGTAATCGCGAACATAGGGCTTTAATTCAATCACTGTACGATACTGTTCAAACACAAAAGCCTCAATTTCCCGATAAACTTCATCAGCGGTTTTATCAGTTACCAACTGTTCAGAAATCAACACAGAGGCATCGGAAAAGGTGATCGTGGCCAGCCTTCCCTTGATTTCATCGCTGATCGTCTTGATTCCTTTTGAAGTCAGATAATCCGTTAAAGCATGGTTCCACATCCCCATGGAGTCAAGGAGTGTGCCATCCATATCAAAAATTGCTGCTTTCATCATTTCCACCTGAAAAATAAGGCGGCGATGAAATACGCCGCCTTATCGAATTCTTAAATTACATCATGCCGGGGGGCATACCTGCGGCACCACCGGGCGCTGCGGGAGCTTCCTTGGGAGCAGGAATATCCGCTACCACGGTTTCCGTGGTAAGAAGCATTGCGGCAACAGATGCAGCATGCTGCAAAGCGGAACGAGTCACTTTTGTGGGGTCAACAATACCCGCTTTAAACATATCTTGATATTGATCGGTAGCAGCATTGTAACCAGTATTCAAAGGAGCTTCTTTTACTTTTTCAACAACGATAGCTCCTTCTTTCCCTGCATTGTAAGCAATCTGTTTGACAGGGGATTCCAAAGCTCTCAAAATGATGTCGACACCGGTTTTCACATCGCCTTCCACCGTATCAAGAACAGCGGCAACGGAAGGAAGAGCGTCAATGACGGCAGTACCGCCACCGGCAACGATGCCTTCTTCCACAGCAGCTTTGGTAGCAGCTAAAGCGTCTTCAATCCGGAGTTTCTTTTCTTTTAATTCTGTTTCAGTGGAAGCACCGACTTTAATCACAGCAACACCACCGGCCAATTTGGCAAGGCGTTCTTGGAGTTTTTCTTTATCGAATTCGGATTTGCTGTCTTCATATTGCTTTCTCAACATTGCCACACGTTCGGCAATAGCATCACTTTCGCCAGCGCCGTCAACAATCGTGGTATTTTCTTTGTTCACTTTAACCTGGCGGGCAGTACCCAACATGGAAATATCAGCATTTTCCAATTTGATCCCCACTTCTTCAGAAATCACTTGACCGCCGGTGAGAATCGCAATATCTTCCATCATGGCTTTTCTTCTGTCGCCAAAACCGGGAGCTTTGACGGCAACACAAGTAAAGGTGCCGCGAAGTTTATTCAGAACCAAAGTGGTGAGAGCTTCCCCTTCCAAATCTTCACAGATAATCAGAAGCTGTTTTCCGCTCTGAGCAACTTGTTCCAAAATGGGCATCAGTTCCTGCACATTGGCAAGTTTTTTATCAGTAACGAGGATGTAAGGATCGTTCAATACGGCTTCCATTTTATCGGTATCGGTAATCATGTAAGCAGAGATATAACCTCTGTCAAACTGCATCCCTTCCACCAATTCATAGGTGGTTTCACGGCCTTGGCTTTCTTCTACGGTGATTACGCCGTCATTGCCGACGCGATCCATGGCATCGGCGATCAAATTACCGATTTCAGGATCGTTGGCGGAAACCGAAGCAACTTGGGCAATGGATTCTTTGCTGTCAACGATATGAGAATTTTTCTTCACACCGTCTACTGCAGCGTCAACGGCAAGTTCAATCCCTTTCTTTAAACCCATGGGGTTGGCGCCGGCTGCAACGTTTTTCAAACCTTCTCTGATAATGGCCTGGGCAAAAATGCAAGCAGTAGTGGTACCGTCCCCGGCCACATCATTGGTTTTAGTAGCAACTTCTTTGACCAACTGTGCGCCCATATTTTCCAAAGGATCTTCCAATTCAATTTCTTTAGCAATGGTAACACCATCGTTGGTGATCAACGGAGAACCGTATTTTCTTTCAAGAACAACATTACGGCCTTTGGGCCCCAAAGTCACTTTCACAGCGTCAGCCAATGCGTTTACGCCTCTTTCCAAAGCGTATCTGGCTTCTTCTTTAAAAACAATTTGTTTTGCCATAATTTATATTTACCTCCTGCAATATCTTTTACCATACCAAAATCGGATTATTCTACAATTGCCAAAATATCGTGAGCATCCATCAGGATGTAGGTTTCTTCGTCAATTTTCACTTCAGTGCCGCCGTATTTGGCATAAATAACCTTATCGCCGACTTTGATTTCCATGGGAACATATTCGCCGTTATCTAACATTCTGCCTTTGCCTACAGCCACAACTTCAGCTTCCTGAGGTTTTTCCACAGCGTCGCCGGCCAACAAAAGACCACTTTGGGTTTTTACTTCTTTTACTTCGGGAACTTTGATCAAAACACGATCGCCTAAGGGTGTGAGTTTCATTTAAGAATTCCTCCTTTAAATTTATATCAATACTTTTTTGTCTTGATTAGCACTCACTCTTGTTGAGTGCTAATAATTATTATACACACTTTTTTTCCAATGTCAAGGTAATTAAGGAAATTTTTTCAGAATCATTCCGGAATTTTAAGAATTCCATTTTCCGTAATGATGATAGCAATAGGAAAATCATGAGGTTCCGGCACCAGATCGTCGCGCATTTGAAATTCATAGCAAATGGCAATTTTATCACAATTCTTCCGCAGACGAGGTAAGAAACGGTCGTAATAACCGCCACCGTATCCCAGTCGATTGCCCTCTCTGTCAAATCCCACTCCAGGAATAATGATAAGATCAATCTCGTCCAAAGGAATTTCTCGCCGCTGTATGGGAGCCATAATCCCATAAAATCCCGGGGCGATATCCTTTTCCAAATCATCAATCAGGCATGGAACCATCACACCAGGAGAAACACACAGAGGTGCGGCGATCCGTTTTCCCTGGGTCAAAAGTTTTTTGATCAACGGCCAAATATCTGTTTCGTTCCCCGTGGGTAAATATACCATAACGGTTTTACAGCGTTCATCATTGGTATACTCCTCCAAATAGAGACACACCTTTTCACTTTTTTCTCGAACTTCTTCCGGCGTCATGGAATCTCTCTGCTGAAAGATTTCTCTGCGAATTTCATGTTTTGTCATATATTTCTCCCCTTTTTAACAAATCCAGTGCGTAAAAGAAAGTGCGTCTTCAGAAACGCCTGCGAGATCTTTTCCCTTACTACTAAAAGATTCTTCCGGCAAAAAAGCATAATCAAAATGGAAATTTGCGGCAGCTCTCTCATAATCCTCCACAGTAAGCAATCCGGCGGCTCCGATATTACCGCCAAAATAGTGATTTTCCACTGTGACAAGCGCAAGGTCGCGCAAAATAGGAAAAAGAGGAATATTGGACTCAAGATAAGGCCGCCCCATGGCAGAACAGAAAAGAATACCGTTACCCTGTTGCTGCTCATGAATCAATGCAATTCGTTCTAACCGCACCGGATCAAGATCATTCAAAAATACAATGCCGCCACCATTTCCCTTGGCTTTCTCTAGAAAAACAGAAAAAGTATTGTTCCCCCGGCAAATCGTCAAACGGCAACTGGTTTCACGAGCAATTCTTCGCCAGGCGTCGTAGCGGTTCCATGGTTTTACACCGTTAACATCCTGGATTAAATCTCCTTTTTGCAATTGCCCATGATCCGCAGGAGAATTCGGCAGGATCCCGTAAATCAATGGAAGCGAATTGTCATATACAGGCGGTTCCAACAAATTAACGCCGGGCAAAGCGTCAATTAACTCCATCGCAAAGCGTTGCCGCTCCCCCCAATCATAGCACCGCTCCAAGGGAGCAATACGGCTGTATCCGGGAAGCAACAGGCGTACTAGTTCTGCTCCGTTTTCATGAAGGAAACAAGCAGTACGTTTGATATCCTCCCACCCTGTAATTTCCGGTATCAACACCACACTGCCTTGAAAGGGAATTTCTGCCTTTTTTAGCAGTGGAGGCGCCTTTACAGCAACATCGGAGGCGTCACTCATGACCATATCACGATGGGATAAGGTATTCAACGAAAGATTGATGTGGAGGGGCGACAACTCCTTTAGCCAAGCGATTGTCGCTTCCGTTAAAAAAGTTCCATTGGTGGTAATACGGATGGTCGTACGGGGGAATTTCTTGCGAATTGCCGTTAATACTTGCCGAAGGTCTTTAAAAAGAAAGGGCTCCCCTTCACAAACGGGACTAGCGCTTTCACCAATAATGATATCGCGATGGGGATCCAAAAAATCCAACGATAACATTACTTCGTCTAAATTACGGCTTCCCCCCATATAAACTTGGGTTCCCGGTGGATTGTTTCCATGACTGCAAAAACGACAGTGGACATTACAGCGAGACGTCAAAGCTAAAATATTATGATCCGAAATTTCTTGTAAGAAATGATACCGGAGATCCTCTTCCATAATAATTTCCTTTCGGCCATTTTATTCAATATTTAAATATATATTCAAAAACAACAATTTCACAAGCAGGAATTAAAAAAATCCCAGTAAAATTTTGGATAATTTCTCATACACTCGATACCAGGCATTTCTTAACTTGTCCACAATTTTATCCACATTTTTACGATGTTTCCTTTATGAAAAAACTAGTAAAATCAAGAGTTATCAAAAAAATTGTGCACATTATCCACAATTTCAAAAAATAATTTATACATGAATAATATGCAATATCCGTATAAACCCAGTTTATTTTTCATCTTCAAGGTTTAAATTTGCAAAAGCATTGAGAGAACTCCTGCTGAAATCGTTTTGTATAAACTTATAATATGCAACGCTCCCAATCATTGCTGCATTATCAGTGCATAAAACTTTTGGAGGATAATGGAAACGAATATCATTTTCAGCAGCCAAAGAACCAATCATCTCTTTTAAACGATTATTCGCCGCAACACCACCGGACAACACCAGATCGTAACAGGATCGTTCTTTGCAGGCCTTTACGGATTTTACAGCCAGTACCTCAAAGAGCGCTTCTTGAAACGAAGCAGCAACATCGGGGAAACAAGGATTTTCACCTTTCATAGCAGCCCGATTTAAGTAATTAAGCACACTGGATTTCAAACCACTGAAACTAAAATCAAAAGAATTCTCGTCAAGCCATGCCCGGGGAAAATCAATGGCAGTTCGATCTCCTTCCATCGCCATATGCTCCAAAGCAGCGCCACCTGGATATGGAAGCCCCAAAGCGCGGGCCACTTTATCGAGAACTTCTCCCGCAGCGTCATCCCGGGTTTCCCCCATGACTTCAAAATTCAAATGATCTTTCATAAATACCAACGTGCTATGACCGCCGGATGCAATTAATGCAACCAAAGGTGGTTCCAGTTGCTCCGCCGACATGATGCCGCCATACAAATGGCCCGATAGATGGTGAACGCCGATCAGAGGGATTCCCAGGGAAAAAGCCATCGCTTTTGCATAAGACACACCGACCAAAAGAGAGCCGATGAGCCCAGGCCCCTTCGTCACAGCAATGGCATCCAGCGATTCCATCGGCACATTACTGACACGGATTGCTTCTTTTACCACAGAAGAAATTTTCCGCAAATGTTCTCGAGATGCGATTTCCGGTACTACACCGCCATAAGCTTTATGGGTGGCGATTTGCGTATAAATAATATTTGATTTGATTTCCTTTCCATCGATGACTACTGCTGCGGAAGTCTCGTCGCAGCTGGATTCAATGGCCAAAATAGCAATACTCATAGATCTTAGCTCCAAGGTTTTTCTTTTTCATCCTCAGGAAAACGAAGCCACATCACCATAGCGTCCTCCCCGTTATCGTTATAGTAACGGGGGCGTATGCCTTCTTCCCGAAAACCGGCTCTGTGATAGATTCGAATGGCCTGCTCGTTGGAAACACGCACTTCCAAGGTAATGGCAGCGGCACCAACCGCTTGGGCTCTGGCAATCAGATGCTGAACCATCAAGGTACCTTGTCCCAAGTGACGATAATCGGGATGAACGGCGATATTAGTCACATGACATTCTTTCCCAATATGCCAAAATCCGCCATAAGCCGTTAATTTACCGTCAGTACGGATAATCCAATATTCTGAAAAATGGTTATGCAGCTCATCACGAAACATACCTTCGGACCAAGGAGAAGAAAAAGCACCTCGCTCTACTTCCATTAATTCCTCGATATCCCCTTCTTGCAGCGGGAAAAAACGGGCATTGAGAAATTTTGCTTTAGCGTCTACTCCCCGCAAATAAATAGGAGCGATATCAGATACGAAATCTTTCGGAGATTTTTTTGCAGCAATCGCAATGAGACTTTCTCCATGGATACCGTTTTGCTCATGATCGACAAAGCGCGCACGGTTGCCGTAACAGTCGATGAGTTGTTGCTTCCATCCAGGAACCGCATCTCCCACAAAGAGAATATCCTGGTAATACTTCAGAAATGGAGATAATTCTTCCAAGGGAGAGATGGGGGTATCCGCCATGATTTTTTTCATCTCGCCCCTTCGGTTGTCAAATACCGCAGCATAGACCTGGTGCTTACGGGCATCAAGCATGGGAACGACGATGGTTTTTTCATCCCAAAAACTGCCGGCGAGCACATCAAGACTGGGCAAAGATACCATGGGAATGTCCAGCGTATCGGCAAACCCTTTGGCTGTGGAAACTCCAATCCGTAAACCGGTAAAAGAACCGGGACCAGCGGTAACGGCAATCAAATGCAGATCCTTGGGTTTCCACCCCACTTTTTCTAGCAATTCTTCAATCATAGGCATCAAATACGGCGCATGTTTTCTGTTTTCGTCTTGAAAGGCCGAGGCAACGACCGTCTCATCTTCTGCCAAAGCTGCGGCCATGGTTTTACTACTGCAATCAAAGGCCAAAATTTTCATGATGCCACCAATCCTCCAATATTTCTTTGCACCCATCGCCATGGGCAGTAAAAGTCAGAATTCTATCATCTTCGGTTTCACCCTGTATGATGGAAAGATGGATAAAATTATAAGGAAATTCGTCGGCAATGACCGAGGACCACTCGATCAGAGCAACTCCCTCTTCTAAGAACTCATCGAATCCCAAATCGTAAAAATCATCCATACCATTGAGATGGTAAGCGTCAAAATGATAAAAAGGAAATGTTCCTTCATAGCTGCACATCAAAGTATAGGAAGGGCTTTTGATCGTTCCTTTGACGCCCAAGCCATCCCCTAATCCTTTGGCAAAAACCGTTTTCCCCGCAGCCAGATCACCGTCTAACATAAAAATCAATCCGTCTTCACAATAAGGACCAAAATTGCGGCCGATGGCAAAAGTATCTTCATAACAATGGGAAATCACAGTGTATGTCATTCTGTTTCACCTTTGGTTGCTTTCATTTCTTCATATACCCGTTTGATCTCCTGGAAATCCTGCCAAACCGGGGCTTTTTTCCCAGGATCGCGCAGCAATGCTGCAGGATGGAACGTCGGCATAAAAAGATAATCTCCTTTTTTTACCCATTTGCCCCGCGCTTTGGTAATAGCAAGTTTCGGATCAATGATAGCTTTTGCCGCAGAGGCTCCAAGCAGCACGACAATCCAAGGGCGAATTGCCCCGAATTGCAATCTTAAATACGGCAGACAGGCTTCTACTTCTTCGGGAGCCGGCACTCTGTTTTGGGGTGGACGACATTTCACAATATTACAAATATAGCACTCCTCTTCTAACAACTCCGCTGCCGCGAGAATCTTGTCCAATAACTGCCCCGCTTTACCCACAAAAGGAACACCTTGTAGGTCTTCTTGTTCACCAGGACCTTCACCGATTAACATAATTTTTCCTGTTTCGCTACCGCGACCAAAAACCAAATTCGTTCGGGTCGGTCCCAGCGGGCATTTTCCACAACCTTGCAAGGACTGTTCCAAACGAATCAGTTCTTCTTTTCGATGGATAATCATAATAAACCTTTCGCCCTCTTGATCAAATCTTCAAACAAAAGAGATTCTTCCAGACGGGGATACATCCGTTCGGGATGGTACTGCACTGCCATGATCCCCTGTCCTTCCAAAGCTTCAATTACACCATCATCAGCATAAGCCGATGCAACAAGACCTTTTCCCAACCGCCTCACACACTGATGATGACAGCTATTCACCATCAAAGAATTTCGATTCCATAAACGGTGGAGATGAGATTTTTCCACAATACGGATACGATGACTGGGAATATGGTAATTCCCTTGTTGACGATGCTCTAAGCTAGAACCATAACATCGTGTAATGTCCTGATGAATATCACCGCCCAATGCAATGTTTATCATCTGCATACCACGACAAATGCCCAGCAAAGGAATGTTTTTTTCTACACAATGCCGAACAACTTGAATTTCAAATAAATCTCTGCGCACATCCGGAACGGCACTTTCCGTTATTTTGGCCTCACCAAACAAAGAAGCCATAGGGTCACCGCCACCCGTTAACATTACACCGTCAATCCAGGGAGATAAAAATGCTTCTTTTCCCGGCTGGAGGTAAATAGGAATTCCCCCCAATTGTTCCAGTGCGTCACCATAATAATCATTGATTTTTTCATGAAAGACAATGGCAATCACAGGTTTTTTTGCCATATGAACACCTCCCCATTATTTATTTTATGCAGGGGAGTATGTTTTTGTCAGTCGTCATCTTCAAAATAATAATATTTCGGCACTCTTTTCAGGGAGGTTAAGATCTCATAAGTAATAGTACCAGCCCAATTAGCAACCTCACTACAAGAAATCGTTTCATCCCCTTGGGATCCAATCAAAACGACCTCGTCGCCTATATTCACATCAGGAACTTCGGTCACATCAATCATCAACTGGTCCATACAAATATTACCAACCTGGGGAACACGTTTCCCCCCCACCAATACCCAAGCTTTATTGGACAAACAACGGAAATATCCATCAGCATACCCAATGGGAACCGTGGCAATTCGCCGCAGCGAAGTCGCTTTATAGCTGCCTGTATAACTGATTTCTGCACCGGGATCAACATCATGAAGACGTACAACGGCGCTTTTTAACGACATGACCTCTTTCAATTTTTGAGAATTTTTCGATTGCGAACCAAACCCATGAAGCATAATACCAGCCCGCACCATATCGAAATGAGACTCGGGAAAATCAAGAATCCCCACGCTATTGGCCAAATGACGGAGACGAAAATGAACGCCCCCCTGTTCCAAGGTATCAACAAAACGCCGAAAGGACGCAATTTGTTTTTGAGTAAATATTTCGGAACAGTCAGCTTGCGACAGATGGGAGAAAATTCCTTCTACATCAAGGTTGGGCATTTCGGAAATTACTTTGATTTTGCCGAGGGAGTCCTCACGCAAAGGGAATCCCAGTCGATGCATTCCCGTATCGAGTTTAATATGAACTCGGGCCTTTTTCCCCAATTCACCGCTAAGATAATCTGCCATACAGGCGCCTTCAAAACTATATATCGTAAGTGTGATCTCATTATAAACCGCTTTTGCCATTTCTTTGGGAGGAATTGCCCCAAAAACAAGAATTGGAGCGGTTATGCCATTGGCCCGAAGCTCCAAAGCCTCTTCTAAAATTGCTACCGCCAAATAGTCGACGCCTTCCTCCAATAAAGTATGAGCCATGGGTATGGCTCCCATACCGTAACCGTTGGCCTTGACCGCTGCCAGGATTTTGCATTTTGGCCCAACCAGTTCCCGCGCCAAGGCAACATTGTGACGCAGCGCCTCTGTATCGTATTCCGCCCGATTATAGGACATCGGTAGCGACCTCCTTCAATTTTGCTTCATAATCTCTAAGAACCTTGGGAAGATATTCCAAAATATCGCCGGCATTGAGACCCATTTGACTCTTTTCCGCTGCTGCCCAATCTCCAGCCAGACCATGAAAATAAACACCCAAAGCCGCTGCGGAAGAAGGATCTAATCCTTGTCCAAGCAGTCCGCCGATGATCCCGGCCAATACGTCTCCCATACCGCAGGTAGCCATTCCCGCATTACCGGTAAGATTCACCATAAGCTTGCCGCCGGGGGTAGCGATCATTGTTTTATTCCCCTTCAACACCACCACAGCATCGTATTTTTTGGCGGCCTCCGTCACCGCCTGGATTCTTTTTTCCTGTACTTCACGGATACTCCAACCCAAAAGACGCGCCATTTCACCGGGATGAGGCGTTAAAATCAGAGGATGCGAACTTTTCTTTCGTTCTCCCAATTCTCCCAAGGCCATTAAAGCGTCGGCATCCATTACCATGGGACAATTATAATGATCCAATACTTTTTTCACAAAAGCCTTAGAATCTTCGTGACGGGACAACCCCATCCCCATAACAAGAATTTTATTTCCGGTCTGTTTCAGCAAAAATTCTGCAGATTCTTCCGTCAGGGAACCTTCTTCATTTTCCGGCAAGGTAATCGTCATAGCCTCCATATTGTGCGAAGCAACAGCGGGATAAAGGCTCTGAGGCATCATATATGTAACGAGGCCCGCACCGCTTTTTAAGGCGCCTTTTCCCGCCAAGATTAAAGAACCAGCCATGCCGTCGGAACCTCCGGCAACTAACACATGACCGTAAAGCCCTTTGTGGCTTTCTGATTTTCTGGGGCGCATTTTTGCCAAAGCCCATGTTTCATCGATGATGATATCATCATTTTCTTTTTCTTCCGTCAATTCCCGCGGAAATGAAATATCTACGACGGTCAGCTCGCCGTTGTATTCACCGCCGGGAGAAAGGATATTACCTCGTTTGGGCAAAGCAAAGGTTACAGTCCAGCGGGCTTTTATGGCAGGACCGCTCACAGATCCGTCGTCACCATCGACACCAGAAGGAATATCCAATGCGAAAACAGGACGTTTTGCCTCATTAATTACATTGACGATATCAGCGGCGATCCCAGTCATGGTACCGTGAAATCCTGAGCCAAAAAGGCCGTCTACTACACAGTGGGAAGAGAGAAGCATCACTTTAAAAATTAAAAGTTCACGCTCATTAGTAATGAATTTCACTGGAATCCCCATAGTTTCCACTGTCGTATAATTAGCCGCAGCCGCAGGGGAAAACTCTGAAGGACGGTAAGGGCAAAATAATTGAATATCATATCCTTTGTTATAAAGATGACGTGCGACCACAAGGGCATCACCACCATTATTGCCTTTCCCTATCACAATGGCAATTTTCACTTTTTTATATTCAAGGGGAAATTTTTCCGCAATCAAATCTGCTCCGCGAAGTCCCGCATTTTCCATAAGAACCAACGTATCAAGCCCGTATTTTTCCATGGCTTCCCGATCCATATTGCGGGAACACTCTCCGTCAATAAAACGCATAGCACTTCCTCCTTACAAACTCTGCGCTACCACAAAGGCAACGGCATACTCTTTACAGTGAGACAATGTAACCTCCCATTGGGTCAACCCCAAAGCATCCGCCTTTTCTTTGGCCTTTCCCGTCAATACCAGTTGCGGCTTTCCCGAAGCAGTACGCAACACGATAATATCGCGAAGGGGAATGGGGCAGCCCATGGCTTTGATTACAGACTCTTTGGCGGCAAAGCGCGCTGCCAGGCTTTGCGCCGACAACGGCGAACCCAGAGAGGCCAATTCCTCTCGATGATATACCTTATCCAAAAAACGCTGGCTCTCAATATTCTTTTTGATTCGACTGATCTCTATAATATCAGTTCCTATACGCAACATAGTTCTACCTTTACCAATAGACTCTTTCACCAGAGATCTGTAAATGTTTGTTTTCCTTTCACTGATTTAACTACAAAAAGACCTTTACATCTTATTAATTTTACAATATACTGATAATAATAGCAAATGGAGAATACGAAAAAATGAAGAAAACCTTTACTTTTTTGCTTATTTTGTTAACATTTTTGTTTGCGGGATGCAGCGATAACAGCGAGGAAAACTATTCTGAAGCCGTAACCCTGGAAGTCGGTCGTATTAATTCCGATGATGGAAGTAAAATTATCAACATTACTTATCCCATTGTCGGAGGACTGAGCCGCTCAGAAACCGTAACTATGATTAATAGCTCTATCCAAAATTATGTGGAAATTCAACAAAGAGAGTTTGAAAATGCTTTAAGCGGCACATCAAATACAGAAACACCCATCAATCAAGAGTTTATCGATGAAAGTGGTGAGAATCAGGAAGCCGACAACAGCGAGGGAGACAGCGAACAAACCGCATCGGAATCGGAAGAAGATACGGAAAACAATATCACTCCCGATGAGGAAACTGCAGAAACGACCTCAGAAGAGGGGGCTGCCGATACAGGTACCGACAACGGAGAGACTGACGGTCAAATCTCACTTACAATGAATTTTGAAATTACCTACAATAAAAATAACATACTCAATATTGTAGAAAGTTATGAAAAATCATTGGGCAAAGGAACTGAAAATATTATCGGCCAGCAAAGCTTTGTTTTTGATTTAGGCCGTGGCGTACCGTTAACTTTGGGAGAAGTCTTCCAGTTTGAAGGAGAGTTTCCCGAAATCATCAACAGTGGAATCGAAGAACAAATTCAGGAAGACAACTCATTGATTACTTTTGAAAACCAACAAGGGTTTTCTGGAATCAGCAAAGATGCCAATTTCTACTTTGACGATGAAAATCTTTATATCTTTTATAATGCCTTAGAAATCGGTCCCGAAAAGAACTTAATTCCCACCTTTCACTTCCCATTGAAAGACTTGGAGCCATATCTTATCGACGAATATGTTGATATTTTTAAAAATTAAACGAGGAAAACCGCTGTTCGATCAAACAGCGGTTTTTAGTTAACCCGCGCTATGGCAGCTCCACAATAAGCTTGGGAACAAAACCTAGATAATCACCGCTTACCAAATGAAAATCCATTCCCCAATGGGAACCTTCTAAAGCGATACGGTGGCTTTTATCATGCAGGTGACCATAAACAACAGATTGTACTTCATAGTTTAACAGTAGATCAATCACATCGTTGCGATCTCCATTTTCATTCACAGGCATATAATGGGTCATATTGATTACAGGACGTCCTTTGGCCTCTTTTAAAGAAAGCTCCAGACGAATTAATTCGCGATCATAAATTTTTTGGTCCTCGGCAGAAAAGTCGGAAGTTCCGGGTAAAGACCAAAGCCGACTGCCGGTAATTGCCATATCTCCTACAACAATAGCATTATTTTGGAGAATTTCTATTCCCGGAGGCAGTATTTTACGGATCTTCGCGACACTATGCCACCAATAATCATGGTTCCCTCGTAAAAGAATCTTCCTTCCCTTTAAATGCCCTACAAAATCAAGGTCAAAACGGGCTTCCTCCAATGTCATAGCCCAAGAGATATCGCCGGGAATCAGAACTACATCCTCTGTCCCTACAGTAACTTGCCAGTTTTCATAAATACGAGAAATATGGTTTTCCCATCCTCTGCCGAAGATATCCATGGGTTTGTATCCTTTGAGCGTGGCAATTTGCGAGAAGTCAGCCGGAGCCGATAAAGAAAGATGAAGATCAGACAATGCAAAAATTTTCACAGAATACCTCCCCTGTATGCAGCGATGAACAACGCAACATGAAACAATAAAAATAACGGTACGCAAACGGTAAATTTTTTATGAAGGGTTTTATGACGGAATCCATACATTCCCAATAAAACTCCAAGGGCACCGCCGAAAAAAGCAAAAATCAATAACGTTTTTTCAGAAATACGATGCATATGGCGCTTTGCCTTTGTTTTGTCAATTCCCATCAATGCGTAAGATATGCAATTTACAATCAAAAAATAGAGCAAAACAAATTTCATGTATACGATTCCCTCAAAAAAAGCATACTAGCGATAAAAGGAGGCAGAAAAAATGAATGTACTCAATAAAATCTTTCTGATTCTGGTCATTATCGGCGCAATCAACTGGGGACTCATCGGACTGTTCCAATATGATTTGGTTGCCGCAATTTTCGGTGGTATGGCCTCTGTGATGAGCCGCATTATCTACACGTTAGTGGGCATCGCAGGTCTTTACTGTATTTCCATGCTTTTCTACCGCACTTCTGACCATGAAGTCGTTTCTGAACACTGACTGAACAACTAAATTCATAATAAAGGGAGTTACCATAAAGGTAACTCCCTTTTATCATTGGTTCCATACAGGAATCAGTCAAGAATAATGCCTACAGCACCAGGGCCAACGAGAGCAGCATTGGCTTCATCGGTATCGAGATGGAAATCAAGCTTCATCTTATCTCCAACACGGGCAATAACATCGCAGAAAAGAACGTTTTTCTGACCGCGAACGAGAACAGTAAGAACCTGATGATCTTTAATCCCCATTTTGGCGGCTTCATCAGTATGGAAATGAATGTGAAGGTGTGCGACAATGCAACCCTTTTCCAATTCGATTTCGCCTTTGGGGCCCACGAGTTTACAGCCTTCGGTACCGTCCAACACACCGGACTCGCGAAGTGCAGCGTTAACGCCAATTTTTCTGGCATCGGTCTGAGCCAATTCCACCTGAGTTTCGGGACGGACAGGGCCGAGGATGCGGACTCTTTCAATGGTTCCTTTGGGACCCACGACGTCAACGCATTCTTCACAGGCAAATTGGCCAGGTTGGCTCAAATCCTTTTTGGGAGTAAGTTCGTATCCTTCGCCGAAAAGTTTTTCCAAGTCAGCTTGGCTTACATGGACGTGACGGTTGGAAATACCAATCGGAACCTGTCTTTCTTTATAATCATCGAAGT
This sequence comes from Candidatus Cryptoclostridium obscurum, assembly GCA_904420535.1. Classification (GTDB taxonomy): domain Bacteria; phylum Bacillota; class Dehalobacteriia; order UBA7702; family UBA7702; genus Cryptoclostridium; species Cryptoclostridium obscurum. The sequence continues at coordinate 4,839 of CAJFVQ010000006.1, read as the reverse complement.
TAATTTCTCTCAATTTGGAATAGCTTTGATTGCACATGGATCAATTTCTCCTTTCAAACTCTGAAATACAAATGGTATTTCATTCATCACTCCATATTCTATCAAAAGGTTACGGGAAAGACAAGTAATTCTTTTTGTTCCTTATAAAAATTTATGTTTTAACAAAAATATGGAAGCTTCGTTCCTTCCTTTTTTCCTCATACCCTTGTTTTTATAATCGATTAAAACCTTAGCGCTGCTTTTGGCAGCTACAGTCACGAAGCGCCCCGAAAGATCCGGTTGGAAGGGAAGGGTAATTATACGAATACGTTTATAGATTTCACGTTCGGGGAGATCTCGGTAATGGGGCAAATATTCCATTACCTTTTCCCGATCTCGCAAAAAAGTACGGACAGCCGCTTCCTCCTCTGGAGCGACAAAATTTTTTTTGCCACCGTAAAGGAAAGAATCCAGCCGTTCCAGACCTTGCCAGATTTCAGCCTGCTCCGGTATTTCACGGCACAAAACAGCGGCAGGACTCTCCTGGCCTTGGGCCAGTTGATAAAAAAGAGAAAAGATACTTCCCTCCCATATTGATATAGCATAGTGCAAAAGATTCCGTGCGGTACCTTTATTGTAGATCCGGTCCAAAAAACCATCAATTTTTTTTAATACGGCGAGTTCATCAGGGACAATATCATTTCCCCGCACTACTTCGTAAGGGGGAAATGGTTCCGCAACATATCCGTGTTCTGTCCGTTCATTCCACAATTTTGTGCCGGGAAGCAATTTCAAAAAACCAAGCTGAAGATAATTCGGTTCTATGGACATCACCTGATCAAAACTTCGTTGAAATGAAAGATAGTCTTCATGAGGCAAACCTGCGATCAGGTCAAAATGAGTGTGAATATTTTCCGCATCGATCAACTTACGGTAAACCTCTTTCACTCGCTGCCATTGGCTGTGACGGCGGCTTTCTCGCAACGCTTCTTCATTGAGGGTCTGCACTCCGATTTCTACCTGAAATAATCCTTTGGGAGCAGAAATCAACAAAGACAACATTTCTTCATCAATGAGCTCCCCTTTCAATTCAAAATGGAACGTGACGCCAGGTTGGTAATGCTCGATTAAAAAAGCGATGATCTCCTTGGCCCGCTCTTTTGGATAATTGAAGGTACGATCCACTAGTTTCACCACAGGGATCTTGGCATCCAAAAAGAAGCGCAATTCTTTCTTTACACGTTCCATGGGCAAAAAAGCAGTGGAACTTTCTGCGGAGGAAAGACAGAACGCACATTGATAAGGACATCCACGGCTGGTTTCATAATAGACCAAACGATGCTTCAAATGCTCCAGATCGCTTTCCCGATAAGGAAATGGCCAGCTTTGGACAAACTGAGGAATTCCGTGAAGTCCGGGAAGGTCAGGGATATCCTCACCATTTGCCAATGCTCCCACCAATTGCGGCCAGGTGGCTTCCAATGCTCCGGCCACCAGATAATCGGCGTAAGGGAACGCATCGGGAGCATAAGTCGGCTCGGGCCCTCCGAGGACAAAAATCGTTTTCGGACAAACCTGTTTCAACAAAGGAACCAGTTTCCCCACGACCTCCCTATTCCATATATAGACAGGGATCGCGATGATGTCGTAGTGGCTGCCGGCAATATCGTAAAACGTCTCTAAAATGGGTTCATTAATGTTATATTCCTTCATCACGCACTGACACTGATCCGGTGCCGTTTCCCGTAAATAATAAAGGGCCAAGCTGCTGTGAACAAACTGACTGTTGATACCGATCAATCCGATTTTCATATCAATTCCTCCGCCGTTATTTTAGCAAATAATCCTCCAAATTACAAACCAATCTCTTGTCATAATAAAAAAAATCGGCTAAAATTGTAATATTGTAAAGAAGAGGAGAAATGAAACAATGATCAGTCAAAAAGCATCAGGAATCACTTCCTTTATTGTTATGGATATTCAGGATAAAGCAAAGGAAATGGAAGCCCGCGGTGAACACATCATCCACTTGGAAATCGGAGAACCTGATTTTGACGCGCCGCAGAAGGTAATTGAAGCGACCATCAACGGTTTAAACAATAAAGATACCCATTATACTCACAGTTTAGGAAAAATTACATTGCGCAATGCCATTGCCGATCACTACCAGAAAACCTATGGCGTTACCGTGGATCCGGAACAAATCATTGTCACATCGGGGACCTCCCCTGCCATGGTCATGGCTTTTGCCGCGATTTTAGATCAGGGAGATGAGGTCATTATCCCCAATCCTTATTATGCCTGCTATCCCAATTTTATCAAAATGTTTGACGGTGTTCCCGTGGCGATCAAAGTATTAGACGAAAACGGCTTTAAGTACGATCTAGAGACACTGAAATCACATCTTACCCAAAAAACAAAAGCTATTATGGTCAATTCCCCGGCAAATCCCACCGGGGCCGTTTATGGCGAACAAGAACTAAAAAACATTGCCGCCCTTGATAAGCTTGTCATTTGCGACGAAATTTATCATGGTTTGGTTTACGAAGGAGAATGCCACACCATGTTGGAATATACTCAAAATTGCATTGTGCTTAACGGTTTTTCCAAATTATATGCAATGACGGGTTTCCGCATGGGATATGCCATTGTTCCCAAAGAGTTGATCCGTACGATGCAAATCCTGCAACAAAACTTTTTTCTTTGTCCGGGATCTTTTCCCCAGGAAGGAGCATTGGCAGCATTGACCGAGGACTGCAGTACTGAGCTAGCAAAGATGAAAGAAACTTACAATCAAAGGAGAAAATACCTCATTCGACGTTTAAAGGAGATGGGTATCGCGCCGATATGCGAACCACAAGGAGCATTTTATACCTTGGCAAACGTTAAAAACTATTGCACTGACTCTTTTCAATTTGCTTATGAAATTTTAGAAGAAGCTAAAGTGGCGGTAACGCCAGGCATCGACTTCGGCTCCAACGCTGAAGGATATTTGCGAATTTCTTACGCAAATTCTTTGGAAAATATCAAAGAAGGTCTGAATCGGTTAGAGCATTTTCTTAAAACAAAAAAGAATGGTACCGTTCGATAACGGTACCATTTTTATTTTAGAATCTTTCATCTTCTTTTCAAAATAATAGCAATGAAATTCAAATATTTTCCGCCGCCGGCTTCCATAATCTTTCGATCACCCTTGGCGTATTCATTATTACATTGGATCCAATCTTGCCAACATTCTTCATTGCTTTGCATTTCATGAATGGAAATAATTTCAGCATCCTCAGTTTGTGAAATCACATTGCGCCAATAAGAGATATCATGGATAAAATCCAGCTGTTCCGCATCCCAGGCAAGCAACAGCTCTTGAGGAAGATCATGATGGCAATCCTTTTTCATGCCGGGGATGGCAATATAAAGGTAACCACCATGCTTTATTACAGGCAATATTTTTTCACTAAGAAACCGAGGGTCCCTTCCAAAATAATGGTAAGAATCAATAGAAATTACAGCATCAAAAAAATTTCCCGCAAAAGGTAATTCATTGGCATCTACCCGCAGAGGGATTATTTGCTCGGAAGAAAGCCCAACGCGATCAAAAAATTTCTTATTTTCTGTAGGACTACACCAAAGATCGGTAGCAAAAACGCGAAATCCATATTCCTTTACAAGAAATAGCGATGTTAAGCCGCGTCCACATCCGAGATCCATAACCGTTGCCCCTTGCGGAATTTTATGGCCTTTCATAAGTTCTTCTTCTAATTTGACAGGATTGGGCCCCATCATTAATTCCATATATTGATCATATTTTTCAGCTCTATTATATTTCATCATGTAAATCCTTTCTGCAATTATTTATAAAACATGTCTTCTAGAGCACAATCTACTATAGCATTAGGAATGCATTCATAGAAAAATCTTATTGCAATTCTTACTTTGCGCATAAAAAGAGCCTTTTGATACTGTTCCATAGGGAGCACAGCAATACAACGCAGGGTGATCAAATCACCTCATTCTGACACTACAATGTATTCCTTATCGAACAATATCCAAAAAGGCATTTCCTTCTCATCATATGTTTTTATTATAGCACTACAATGTCTTAATATCAACACGGGATAATTGTTAAAATTCCTCTAAATAAACGGGCAGGGAAAGAACTTTCCCTGCCTGCCTTTAATTATATTCATCTACGGGAGTAACCCTTTTTAAGACTCGACTTTTTTCCCAATAGGTAATGCGCAAAGAGACTTGATCTTTAAAATTCAATCTCCTTACATTAGGAAGTTTTTTTTAACAATCCTATAACGTCTACAGAAAAACTAGTTATTTTTTTATTTCATTTGTCTTTTCCGGTGTTAGTACATAATGAAAATAATTCTTTTTATAATATTTATAACCCTTCTTATAACATTCTGAATATGAAAAACTTCCATATCCTTTACTGTATCATGGTATGAACAAATCGTTAAATGATCTGCGGAGTGGATGAATGGGCCATATGATTCTCTGAGAACTCCATACAATACAGTTTTACAGGAAAAATAAACGTCTTTTTATCGTCAAGATCATTTATTTCGGACTGCGACGGTACTGAGACGGTATCTCGAAAATCGTATGACACTGAGGTACGGAAGGAATCAATGGAACCTTTTGAAAGATCTTCACGGCGGCCACCTCTTGTACCTTCAGTAAATGGGATAGAAAAGATTACCTTTTTCGTCATGAAAGGAGCTCAGAGCACTATACGCCAACTACTTTTTCTAGAACTTTTCCACCATTTTCTCAAATTTATTTTCTACTGCACCGCCGCTATCCCGCCTTTGTTCAACGCATAAACTAAAACATGATATTGATTTTCTC
>CAJFVQ010000005.1 GCA_904420535.1 Candidatus Cryptoclostridium obscurum | reverse complement strand
CCCCATATTGAAACAATGAGAAAAAAGATCGCCGCCGTATTAGAGGCTGATGTGGCCCAAGTCAGTGTCAAGGCCACCACCACGGAAACACTGGGTTTTGTCGGTAGAGAAGAAGGCATCGCCGCTTCGGCAGTGGTGTTGTTGGAACAATATATTACGGATTGAAATTAGGAGGATATGACAATGGAATACACAGTCAACTTTAAATCCCATGGGAAAAGCGTTGCCGTGGAAGAAGGGAAAACCATTCTCGATGCTGCGGCTTTGGCTTCCATCGCAGTGGAAAGTAATTGCGGAGCAGCCGGCACCTGTGGCAAATGTAAGGTGCATGTGGTGGAAGGATTCGATCCCAAGGCAGAACGGATCGGGACGAAATTTTTCACCGAAGATGAAATGAATGACGGTTGGGTTCTTGCCTGCAAATATGAGGTTCATCAGGATCTTACGGTGGAAGTTCCCATCCAAAAAGACGCCTTCAGCCGGAAAACGAAACTGAATTCTCTGTTGGACAATATTACGATCAACTCTCCTATTAAAAAGGTTTATTTGGAATTGGAAAAACCTTCCATTAACGACCAATGTCCCGATTTTGAACGCATTATCCGCGCTTTGGATTTGGATATTACCAAACAAAAACCGACCAGAGGATTACTGGCGGTTATTCCCAAAACTCTGCGGGATCATCAATTCCGCATTACCGCTGTGGTCAATGATGATCAGTTGATGTGGATCGAAGGCGGTGACACCAGCAGCCAGAAATATGGGATGGTATTTGATATTGGTACCACTACGGTTGTTTGTCTTTTAATCAATTTGGATACTGGGGAAATTGAAGGTGCCGCTGCTGAAACTAATCCGCAAAATGTTTTTGGCGCCGATGTGATTTCCCGGATCAATTATGTCATCTCTAAACAGGATACCGGCGAAGGTCTGGCTCAATGTCATGAAAAGGTGACCACCTGCATGAATGATCTGGCCATGCGTGCCGTGGCCGAAGCGGGGGTAGACAAAACCATGGTTTATGAAGCGACTGTGGTGGGGAATACTACCATGAGTGAACTGTTCGCCGGCGTTGATCCTTCCTATCTCGCGCCGTCTCCTTTTATCCCCGGTTACGTCTCCGGCGTGCACATGACAGGGAAAGAATTAGGATTTGACATTAACCCCGAATCTCATGTATATCTTTTGCCCAACATTGCGGGTTATGTAGGGTCCGACACTGTCGGCGTTATTTTGGGGACTCATATTCACGAACGCCCCCAATACAGCGGGGCCATCGACGTTGGTACCAATGGCGAGATCGTGTTGGCGGGGAACGGTCGTATTTTGGCTTGTTCCACAGCGGCCGGCCCTGCTTTTGAAGGCGCTCAGATCAAATTTGGGATGCGCGCCGCTGACGGCGCCATTGAAGCCGTTTATATTGATAATGAAGCCGGTACCTGCAAAGTGGATGTCATTGGCAAGAAAAAGGCAAAGGGAATTTGCGGTTCCGGGATTCTCGACGCTATTGCTCAACTTTATAAAAACAATATCATTGATTTCCGCGGCAGATTCCGCGGCGACGCCGACGATATTCACCCCGCGTTAAAAGAACGTATGGTCAAGACAGAGGAAGGGTATGAATTTATTTTGGCCACTGCCGAAGAATCTGTCAAAAAGCGGCCCGTAGTTATCTGTCAAAAGGATATTGGCGAGCTTCAGTTGGCCAAAGGGGCCATCTATGCTGGTTTCAAAGTACTTATGGCAGAAATGGGTATCACCATTGAAGATATGAAGGAGATCATGATCGCCGGGGCCTTCGGCAGCTATATCAAGGTGGACAGCGCCATGGCCATCGGGCTATTCCCGGAACTGCCCAACGGTAAGATTATCTCTATTGGGAACGCCGCCTCGGAAGGGGCGAGACTTGCTTTGGTTTCCCAGGAGGAACGAGAACTCTGCGCTGAATTGGCGCGGAAATCGGAGTATATTGAGCTCTCCAGCCGTCCTGATTTTCAGGATGAGTATGTGATGGCAATGTATTTGCCTCGTTCATGATAATTTTGAACCATTGGGCGCTTTAGGATTATATTGTAAGAATTGTTAGGATGGATGAACCATGGAGATAGTCGCTGTGACTTTATCGGTGATCTCCATTGTGTTGCTTGTTATGGTCCTTCTGTTGCTGCGGCGGCAGAAGGACTTTGGCGGCAAGGACGATGAGGTCGCCGCCCTGCGCCAAGCCGTGGATACTCTTGGGCGAGAGCTAAAACTGAATCAAGATCAAAACGCCGCTTCTTTGCGGGAACACCTTTCCGCAGAGTCCCGTGCCAACCGTGAGGAGATGGTGAAACATTTGCAAAGCGCAAATCAGACCATTCACAGCCAAATGAGCGAGCAGAGTCTCAACCAGCTGAAACAGCTTGGAGAATTGACCCATAATAATGAAGAGAGTTTGGAACGTCTGCGGGCGACAATGGATCAGAAAATGGAGACCATTCGCAGTGGCAACGAACTGAAGTTAGAACAAATGCGCAAGACCGTTGAGGAGAAACTGACGGAATCTGTGGATCGCATTGGCCAGCAAAGTGCTGCTCAAAATCAGCAGCTGTCTGATTTATCCCGCAGCAATGAGGAAAGTTTGGAACGATTACGGAATACGATGGATTCTAAACTGAATTTGATGCGGGAAAATAATGAGACAAAGCTGGAACAAATGCGAAAAACCGTTGGCGAAAAATTGGAGACCACATTGAACCAGCGGATCAACGAATCGTTCCACTTGGTCAATGAACGGTTGGAACAGGTACACAAGGGATTGGGAGAAATGCAAAGTCTGTCCACCAACTTGACGGACATTAAAAAGATTTTTACCAATGTAAAATCTCGAGGCGTTTGGGGCGAGGTGCAGCTTGCCCACATCTTGGAGGAGATCCTCACACCGGAGCAGTATGAAGCCAACGTTGCCACAAAAAAACGCAGTGCCGAACGAGTAGAGTTCGCCGTGCGTTTACCAGGGCGCGATGGGAACGGCGGCGTGATCTATTTACCCATCGATTCCAAATTCCCCGTTGAGGATTACCAGCGCCTTTTGGATGCCGAGGAATCAGGGGATACCATTGCTGTGGATACCTGCCGCAAAGCCTTGGAAAAAGCTCTGAAAACGGCGGCGAAAACCATTCACGACAAATATATTAATCCTCCCGTCACCTTGGAGTATGCTGTGATGTTTTTACCCACCGAGGGCCTTTATGCTGAAGCGTTGCGGTTGCCTGCCTTTATGGAGGAGGCTCAGGAAAAATATCAAATCATGGTGGCGGGTCCCACCAGTCTGGCAGCGTTATTGAACAGTATTAAACTGGGATTCCGTACCTTGGCCATTCAGGAAAAAAGCGGCGAGATACGGCAGCTTTTGGGAACCGTGAAAACGGAAATGGGCAAATTTGAGAATGCTTTGGAGACAGCCCAGCGGAAGATCAGTGAGGCTGATACGGCCCTTGGCAAAGCCAGCGACCGCAGCCGTATTCTTAATAATAAACTAAAAAAAGTGGAACTGTCCACAGGACAAACCTCCGCTGAATTGCCGGAAACAGAATGAAATATGAAATAGAATAATTACAGTGAAACATAAAGGAGAGATCGGTTATCATGGAAAATTACCGTCTGAGATTTGCCCCGAGCCCTACAGGGCCTTTGCATATCGGAGGCGCCCGTTCTGCTTTGTTTAACTATTTGTTGGCAAAAAAACATCAGGGAACTTTTATCGTTCGTGTGGAAGATACGGACCTGGAGCGTTCTAGCAAGGAATCAGAGGAAAATATTAAGAATAGCTTGAAATGGCTGGGTATGGATTGGGATGAAGGCATTGACGTCGGCGGCGACTATGGGCCTTACCGTCAAATGGAACGCCTTGACATCTATCAGGCGGCCATTGACAAGCTGTTGGCCGAAGGAAAAGCCTACTATTGCTTTTGTAGCGAAGAAGAACTTGCCGCAGAAAAAGAGGCTCAGCAGGCCAAAGGGGAGACGCCGAAATACAGCGGCAAGTGCCGAGATCTCACTCCGGAACAGCGGCAGGAATTGTTGGATCAGGGGATGAAACCTGTGATCCGTTTCCGCGTTCCCGAACATGAACAAGTGGTTATCAACGATTTGGTGCGGGGCGAAGTCACTTTTGATACCGATGGGATCGGCGACTTTATCATCGTAAAATCTGATGGAATCCCTGTTTATAATTTTGCCGTGGTCTTAGATGATGTGACCATGAAAGTCAGCCATGTAATCCGTGGGGAAGAGCACCTTTCTAATACGCCGAGACAGGCGGTAATCTACGATGCTTTGGGCTATGAACGTCCCCAGTTTGCCCATATTTCTCTCATCTTGGGCCGCGACAACGAAGGAAAGCTGACAAAAATGAGTAAACGCCACGGTTCCACTTCGGTAGTCGCTTATCAGGAAATGGGATTTTTGCCCGAGGCCATTGTAAATTTCTTGGCGCTTTTGGGCTGGGCTCCCGAAGGGGAAGAGGAATTATTCACTTTGGAAGAATTAACAGAGCAATTTTCTCTGGAGCGCGTTTCCAAAAGCCCCGCCGTGTTTGATATGGAAAAACTAAAATGGATCAACGGGATGTACATTCGCAAAGCTTCAGCGGAACGGCTGTTGGAATATGGATTGCCCTATTTGAAAAAGGCAGGATATGTCGACGCGGAACCGACGGTAGAACAGATGATATGGGCCATGATGACCATAGACGCTTTGAAAAATTACATCAGTTGTTTCAGCGAATTGCCGGCAATCATCGATCAATATCGGGGGAAGGTCATTTATCGTGATGAGATTGTTGATGAAATCAAAGCCAATAAAGAAATTATCGTTACGGTGATGACGGCAATGAAAGAAAAACTGGAGAAAGTCAATACCATCAATTCCGATACCTACCAGCAAATTTTGAAAGAAATCCGCAAGGAAACCGGCTATAAAGGCCGTAATCTGTTCCACTCTATTCGTGTAGCCAAAACCGGGGAAGATCACGGTCCCGATTTGGATAAACTTGCCATTGTTATGGGCCGCGATCTGATGTTGGAACGCGCCAATGAATTTTTAGAATTTGCTGAAACTCTTTAAAAGTTATAATCAATTAATATATGAGCAAATGTATGAAACGCCCTGTTTTCTTCAGAAAGCAGGGCGTTCTTTGTGCAAACGTTCAAATAACGGGGAATCATCTGTGGCCGGAAAGCGTATGAGCACCGGATCCCCCAATGCTTTGCCGGCAAGGGAACTCCCTGCTTCGGCATATGGAGGAACGGCGTTGGCCCGGTGTCGTTCTCACGAGAACGTTCGGAAAATGTCACCCTAACGCCATAGCGGTGTCGATGGATCTCTTTCGATATTTCACAGTGATTTTACTTTGGGTTCATGAAAAATATCTCCTTTGTTGCTTATAATTTTTCTATCAAACAAGCATAAGGAGGATTACAATGAATACTTCAATTTTGAAAAAGCATTGGCAAAAGATGATTTGCATTTTTGCGGTACTTTTTGCTTTTGCCGTCGCGATTTTAGGACCGACTGTTCTTACGGCCGATGCTGCGGAAATAGCCGGTACTCCCTATAACACGGAAGGGGAATATGATGTATCTGTGCCTCATGTTGTGGTAAATCAAGTTTACGGCGGCAGTGATGACGGTTATGCATCCCATAGCTTTATTGAACTTTATAATCCCACAGATCAATCCATTTCCCTTGATGGATGGTCGGTACAGTATCGCTCTTCCGCAGACGGCGACCAATCCGCTGCCTGGACGAAACAAGATCTCAGTGGCTCTATTGAAGCACGGGGCTATTATTTGATTCGATGTGCCGCTGTGACCGATACGGCAAACGTAGCTTATCAGGTTCCTGCGGGGCAGAGCCAATGGGATATTGCGCTTCACAACAAAGGCGTTTCCGTTGCTTTGATGAGTAATCAAACACTTTTAACTTCCAACAATGTGATGGAAGCTGACGGCTTTGTGGACTTGGCTGCCGCCAACGGAAACGACGGCTTTGAAGAACAAAAGGCTCCTGCTGTAGAAGGTACAGCCTCCGACGTTCAGTCCAAGAAGAAAGCCATTCGTCGAGTAGAATTTGCAGATACCGATAATAACAGCGCTGACTTTCAGATTGTGGACTACAGTGAAGCCGTTTCCGAAGACCTCGGCCCCCATGGTGCTGCCACCACTGCTGATGAGGCAAAACAAGTGAACGTGCATATGGGAATGACTGCTGATACTGTCTATCTTTCCTTTACCACTGCCACGGACGCGAAAAGTGTGATTACTGTAACGCCTCAAAACGGTACGCCGAAAACTTATGAAGATCAATCCGTATATTCAGAAACAACGGGAAAATATATGCACACCGTGACTTTGGATGGTTTAACTGCCGACACCCATTACACTTATACGGTAGTGATTGGTGATCATCGTTTTGAAGGCGCCTTTGATACTGCTAAAACGAAAGACAGTCAGGATGACTTCACCTTTGCTTTCATTACCGATCCTCAGGTAAGTACTGCCTCGGATGCGGAAGCTGCCGGTTATACCATGGAAATGTTGAGTGAAATGGATCTGGACTACGTCTATATTGCCGGCGATATTACCAACACGGCAACGAATGAAACTCAGTGGGAGATCCTTTTTAACAACGACGGTGCGGAACCCGACGGCGGCCAAGACTTATTTGGTAATAAAACTGTCGTTGTTACCCAGGGAAATCATGACAATGCCTGGTTTACCGATCATATTGAAGCGCCTTCCGCCAATGAAAGCGTTGGGGATTCCGTTTACGCCTTCGATTACGGCAACATGAAATTCATTGTTTTAAATCTGGAAACCGCGAAAAATGATGAGGCCATCCGCACGGCTCAAAAAGAATACCTTACTGCCCAAGTGGCTGATGCCAAAACCAACGGTCAATGGATCGTGGTAGGTTTCCATAAATCCATTTACACCGGCGCGTCTCACATTGTGGATTCCGATGTGATTGCGGCAAGAACTTATTGGGGGCCTGTTCTCAACGAATTAGGTGTCGATATCGTATTGATGGGTCATGACCATGTTTATTCCAGAGGATTTGTCACTGCTGAAGGGAACAATGCAGGACTCGTTGCGGAAAACGGCGTTTACACCGATCCCGATGATGCGATCCTTTATATGGTGGGCGGTCATGCCGGCGGTTTGAAATGGTACAGTAAAAAGAATTATGAAGTATCTGCCGGGGATCTCCTTGCAGCTAACTATGAATTCCTCGATAAAAACTCCGCCGACGACGGCAGCGATGTGAAGAAGGAACAGGTTTATACGTTGGTTCATGTCGACGGTAATACCATCGATTTCACCACCTATATGTACAAATATGATCCCGCCACTGACCAGGTTGTCACCGAACCTTACGTTTATGACAGCTTTACTGTAGAAAAACCTATAGACGTAACGGAACAATATACTGATGTGGAAACCGGTGCCTGGTATGTCCCTGCCATCCAATATGTGGTAGATGAATCATTGTTCAACGGTATTGATGAAACCACTTTCGGGCCCGATGAAACCATGACTCGTGCCATGTTCGTTTCTGTGTTGGGACGTCACGAAGGCATTGCTGATGCCACTGCCGAAACTCCCAGTGTTACCGGATTTACTGATGTAGTTTCCACGGAATATTATGCATCTCATGTTCATTGGGCCGCAGAAAACGGTGTGGTAGAAGGCTGCAGTGATACAACTTATGCTCCCTATGACAATATGACCAGGGAACAGATGGTTACAATGATGTACCGTTATGCCAAGTTCCTCGAAAAGGATGTCACCGTTGAAAATAGCAATGCTCTGGATCAGTTTAGCGACGGTGAAAAAGTTGCCGATTGGTCCAAAGAAGCTATGATTTGGGCAGTGGAAAATGGCATTGTGGAAGGCATGGACAACGGAACTTTGTATCCTCAAGGAACGAGCACCCGTGCCCAAGTTGCAACAGTACTTCAACGCTTCCTTTCAGAACTTTAATGTTTTGCTCCTTGAATCAATTTCACATAAATAATAACAAAATGAAAAAAACATTGTATCTTACCAACTGAGTATTCGCGGAAAACACCGAAAGACAATTTTACTGTCTTTCGGTGTTTTCTTTGAGAAAAATGCATATTCTAATAACATCCTTTGGTTGTGGGCACAAATATTGGAGATGACCGTAAAGAATTATATTTTTATCATAAATTTTATGGGAATCGGCGATATTTTTAAATCCTGCACAAGGAGATTTGTGGGATATGGCGAATTTATAACCTACGGGCTTTCAGCCCTATGGGGGTTAGAGAGAATGATATCTCCAATTGGAGATTTCTTTTATGGATAGAAATAATTCCATGTATATCCTATGATAACATATCGGGAAAGGTGGCTTGTATGTTTGATAAACGGCTAAAACGCATTCTCTTATGTATTACATATGGGGTGGTATTGGCATTTTTGTTGCGAGATTTAAGCGGTGTTGCGTCGTTCCTTTCTTGGATTTGGCAGGTTGTTTCGCCTTTTATTCTAGGAGCTTGTGTCGCTTTCATTCTCAGTATTCCTGTGGGGTTCTTTGAGCGTATATGGCTAAAACATGTCAAGCGGGAACGAGTGAAAAAGTTGGTGCGCCCAACGTCTATTGTCGTATCGTTATTGCTGTTTTTTGGCATTGTTGTGGTGGTAATTTTTACTGTGATCCCGGAATTGATTCGTTCTTTTGCGAGGATCGCCGAAGAAATTCCCGGTTTCTTGGTGCGAACCCAGGAATGGCTTGGAACTTTACCTGTTAGTTGGGATCAAGTCCAGAATTATCTGGGGAAAATGGAACTTACCTGGGAGTCTACAAGAGATAATCTGATTGAATTGGCGCGAAATTCCCTTTCCGCTTTCTTTAGTTCTACTGTAGGTGTGGTATCTTCTGTAATCAGTGCCATTGTTTCATTTGTTATTGGCATTGTTTTCGCGGTTTATCTGTTGTTTGCCAAGGAAAAAATTGGTCTTTGGTGCAAAAAAATCTGTTACGCGGCGTTTCCGGAAAAAGTTGCAAACAAAACCATTGAAATTGCTTCTTTGTCTCATCGTACATTTGCTCGTTTCCTGACCGGTCAGTGTACGGAAGCACTGATTCTCGGCGGAATGTTCTTTGTGACCATGACCATTCTTAATATGCCCTATGCTTTGCTCATTGGTTTGTTAATTGCAGTTACTGCCTTAATTCCAATTTTTGGGGCTTTTATCGGTTGTATTGTTGGGGCATTTTTGATTTTGATCGTCAATCCCATGCAAGCTTTTTGGTTTGTTATTCTCTTCCTTGTTTTGCAACAGATTGAGGGAAATCTTATTTATCCCCATGTGGTAGGAAATTCTGTGGGGCTCCCAGCCATTCTTGTTCTGGTGGCCGTTACGGTAGGAGCCAACTTAATGGGGATTCTGGGAATGTTGCTTTTTATTCCCATTGTCTCTGTGCTTTATGTGTTGCTGCGACAAGGCGTGGACAGCCGTTTAAAGGAAAAAGGCATTCAAGATGATTCTTTGGAGCATTCCGGCGATCCACCGGAGCAAAAAACGTAAGAGAAACGAAAAGCGATAGCAAATGTATTTGCTATCGCTTTGATTTATCCCAAAAGTTGAAAGGATATTTGCGGCGATTCTAAATTATTTTTGATCATCTCTTTCGTCGGAAATCTCTTTCTTCTTTGGGAAAAGCTCCAGCAATACAATGGCCGTCAAAACGAGAAGAATTCCCACCCCCTGCATCGGGGCGATGGATTCTCCCAGGAACAGTGCCGCCATAGCAATGCTGAACACCGGCTCTGTGGAAGCCAGAATTCCTACTTTTCCTGCTTCGAGATATTGGAGTCCCTTAGCATAGAAGAGGAAGGCCAACGTATAGGGTAGCGCCAGGACGAGAATGGACAGATATTCAGTGGCCGCAGGCCATTCCTCCGGTAGGCAAAAGGGAAAAATGAGACAATAGAGCAGCGAAGCGGCAATGAAACAATAGAGATTGATCACAAGTCCGTTGTAGGAAGACGTGAGTTTTTTTACAAGTATCGCATATACGGCGACCCCCACCGCAGCGCTGAGGACCAGGATGAGACCTGTGACAGACAGATTCTCCAAAGAGGAATCGAAAATACCGATGGTAAAAAGGATACCGAGGAATGTCAAACCAAGTGCGATTACCGTTATTTTGTTAAGCCTTTCTTTGAATGCGAAAACCGATGCAATGACCAGCATAGCAGGATAAGTATAAAGTAGAACCACGGCAATGGAAATATCGAGATAAACCAAGCTCAAAAAGTATCCCGCAGAATAGACGAAGAGTACGATTCCCAAGAGAAAAAAGGTTTTAATATCCTTCTTTTTCGGAAAACATTGTTCTTTTTTGACCGCAAATACTAAAATTCCTAAAAAAACAGTGCAGAACAGCGTTCGGAGGGTCAATGTCAGCATGGGAGGTAATCCGCTGCTGACAAGCACTTTGCTGAGAATACCGGTAAGGGCATAACAAAAGCTTGAGGCTAAAACAAAAATTAACCCTAATTTATTTTGGTTCATGGTGACGCGCTGCCTTTCTGTTTTTTCGATGATTTGGGGGCGATGCGATTTAAGAGAAGCTGCCCCTTCTCCATAAAAAGAATTCCTCCAAAGACAAGGACGCAACCGAGTAGTTGCAGTATGGTAAGGTGTTCGCCAAGAATCAAGATGGCCATGGAAACGCTGAGTACTGGATCCAACGTTACCAGAAGACTGGCTTTGCCCGCGTCAATATGCTGCATGGATAAAGCGTAAAGGGAATAAGCAGCAAGCCCTACCAAGGAAATAATGATGATTCCCATAAGAGATGTGGCATTCCAATGGTAGGATGCGATATGAGGAGCGCCAATGAAGAAGAAAATGGGAAGTCCTATAAAATAGCACCAAGAATTTACGGTCCATCCGGGGTAAAAGCTATTCAGCTTTTTGGTGAAGATCGTATACAATGAACTTAAAAGGCCTGACATTAAGCCGATAATGATCCCGAAAATAGCGGAGGGAATTCCAAAAATTTTTGTTCCTCCATCAGTGGACAAAGAGCCAATATTGAAAACTTCAATAATAAAAAGAATCCCTAAAAAGGCCATGATCATGGCAATGACTTTGGGTGCGGTAAATGATTCCTTTAACATAATTCGGGAAAGCAGCACTGTAAAAACGGGAAGGGTATAAAGCAGCACCGTGGCGACGGCGGCATCTATGTAGTAGAGAGAACAATAATTGCAAACGGAAATAAAACCAAAGCTGACTCCGTTTAAAAGAAAGAGGTGAAGATGCTCCCTTTTTATATGAAACACATAGCGGGCAAAGCAGAGAGCATAGACGAACAGCAATACTGCAGGTATCATTCCGCGCATGGTTACCACCACCTGCCAGGGCAGTCCCACAGCAAAAAGGAGCTTTCCCAAAATGGGACCGAGTGAATAGCAAAAAGCTGCAAGTAAACAAAGAATAACGCCTTTTTGTTCCGCCGATTTTGTCACCATAATAAACTCCTTTAAATACGAAAATGGTCCGATCATTGTTCCCTTTTCATTTTTAAGGATAACGCAGGGATATATATCACCTGCGCGTTTTGCTATTTCAAACACAGAGGGAAGTGGAGAGGAAAAATTGCAGAATCGAAATTTGGGAATGAAAATACTGTAAAATATGTGTAAATTTTTGGGAAAAATAAAATCTATTGCTATTATAGCATTCTTCTCAGAAAATGGAATACTTTTTTCAAAAAATGAGAAAAAACTGCGATTATTATGATTGCAGTTGAAAGCATTGTTTTTTTTTGTTATGATAAAAAAAATCATTTTGGAAAAACCCTATTTTTGGAGGTAGTCAATGGATCCTGTGGCCTTTACCGTATTTGGTTGGTCGGTGCGTTGGTATGGTGTCTTCATTGCCCTTGCCCTGCTAATCGGTATTTTAATCGCAACGCGTTTGGCGAAAAAACGCGGTCTCAATGAAGACCATGTTTGGACGGTGCTGTTGGTAACGGTGCCTTGTGCCATCATAGGGGCGCGTTTGTATTATGTGATTTTTCAATGGGAACATTATCGTTTTGATCTTGGTGAAATTGTGGCGATTTGGCATGGAGGATTGGCCATTCACGGCGCTATCCTCGGGGGGATTCTTGCTGTTTTTTTAGTTTGCCGCTATTATCGTATGAGCTTTGGTTCTATGGCCGATTGCTTTGCCCCTGCGTTGGCCTTAGGACAGGCCATTGGCCGTTGGGGCAATTTTATCAATGGGGAAGCCCATGGCTACGCTACTAATTTACCCTGGGCCATTGAGGTCAACGGTGAAATGGTACATCCCACGTTTCTTTATGAATCTCTTTGGGATTTGATGGTATTTTTTGTGACTCTTTTTCTCTTTCAAAGGGCAAAGCGAAACGGCAATGTCTTTTTATGGTATCTGATGCTCTATTCTATCGGACGTTTTATTGTGGAGGGATTCCGCACAGATAGTTTAATGATCGGTCCGCTCCGCCAAGCCCAGGTGATCAGTATTGTACTGTTCGTCGTCGCCCTGGTCATTTATCTTTGGGGACTTTGGAAACAGAAAGGAAACTCTTTCAACACTCCCGCTCCGAACCGTAAAAAGAATACTGCGAAAAAAAATAAAAGATAGCAAAGAGGCTGCCGATCAAGGAATCAACCATTGATCGCAGCCTCTTTTTCTTGGCATGAAAGAATCGTCTCATTTTTCGGGTTTCCCGAAAGATAGAGCTTTTGGGCGGGATACTTTGAATTATTCTTTTTTTTCGTCTTCTTTTAAAATTGTGATAATTTCTGTAAGAAGTTTTTTTAACATTTCTCTGTCGTCGGTACTGACTTTGGGAGAAGTTGCTTGCTGGGGTTTGCCAGGAGATATACCCATTGGCATCATAGGGGCGATGCCGTTGCCTATGGGAGGCATACCGCCGCTCATAGGGGGCATTGGGGCGCCGTTGCCCGCACCACCACCAACACCTCCTAAAAGTCCGGCCAAGGGGCCAAGGTTTCCCTGTTGTCCTTGCATTCCCTGAATCGGGGGAAGCATAGTATTACCCTGTTGGTTTTGGGGCATGGAACCATTGTTTTGCAACAGACCATTGCGGCGCAGAACTTCCATCAAATCATTGAGATTGACCATAGGGCCGGGATTTTGTCGATGTCTTTTACTCATAGAATCACCTCTTTTCTGTATATACATAGGCAAGGAAATGGAAAATATGACGGTAAGGCGAAAAAAATAGTCTTTTCACCTTGCTGGAATTATAGTATAATGGAAAAAAAGATAAATTCGGAGGATTTCCCCATGAGCAAATATTCAAGAGACGATATTTTAGCCAGTGTTCGTGATCATGGCATTCGTTTTATCCGGTTACAGTTTACCGACATCTTTGGCGTGTTAAAAAACGTCAATATTCCCGCATCTCAGCTGGAAAAAGCTATGGACGGCGAAATCATGTTTGACGGTTCTTCCGTGGAGGGATTTGTTCGTATTGAGGAAAGCGATATGTACCTGAAGCCTGACCTTGATACCTGGCAGATTTTTCCTTGGAGTTACCAAGAAGGCGGCTTGGCTCGTTTGATTTGCGATATTTATACCGATAAAAACGAACCTTTTGAGGGAGATCCCCGCTACGTTTTAAAACGTGCTTTAAACGAAGCTAAAGATATGGGGTATATCATGAATGTCGGCCCTGAAGCAGAATTCTTCTTATTCCACACCGATAGTGCGGGACGCCCCACTTTGGAAACCCATGACCAAGCGGGATATTTTGACCTTTCCCCCATCGATTTAGGATCCGCTGCCCGTCGGGAAATGGTAAGTTCCCTGGAAGATATGGGATACGAAATTGAAGCATCACATCACGAATGTGCCCCGGGCCAGCATGAAATTGACTTCAAGTACGGCGACGCTTTATCTTCTGCCGACCGTATGCAAACCTTTAAACTGATCGTACGTATTGTGGCCAAACGCCATGGGCTCCATGCGACATTTATGCCGAAACCGATTTATGGCATCGCCGGTTCCGGAATGCATATGAACCAGAGCCTTTCCACCTTGGATGGGAAAAATGTTTTTGATGATCCTAACGGCGTTGACGGTTTGTCGGAGACCGCATATTATTATATTGGCGGCCTTTTAAAACATGCACGGGCTATTACCGCCATTACCAACCCAACGGTAAATTCCTACAAGCGGCTCGTTTCCGGTTACGAAGCCCCGGTTTATATTGCATGGTCCGGAAAAAACCGTAGTCCTTTGGTGCGAATTCCCGCCAAACGCGGTGTCTCTACCCGTGTGGAAATGCGGAGTCCTGATCCGACCTGTAATCCCTATTTGGGGACTGCTGCGATGTTGGTGGCGGGGCTTGACGGGATTAAAAATAAAATTGAACCGCCCAAAGCCTGTGATTATAATCTTTATGATTTGACCGATGACGAACGTTTGGCCAGAGGAATTGGTTGTTTGCCCGTAAGCTTATCCGCTGCGATGGAAGAATTAAAAAGCGATATTGTGATCTCTGAAGCTTTGGGAAATCATGTGTTTAATTGTTTTATTGAGGCCAAAGAAAAAGAGTGGAGAGCATACCGTACTCAAATTACCCCTTGGGAAATTGAAAATTATTTGACAAAATTTTAAATTGAGGCGTTTGGACTTTTAGTATTGGTGCAAAGAATGCGGAAGAGATGAAAGCAGCTCTTTGGTGCCATTTCGTGGTAAGCATGAAATCATTAAGCTGTAAATAGGGGAGGATATGATGAAACTGCATTTTACAAAGATGAATGGTCTTGGTAATGATTTTATCATTTTTGACGGACGCGATCATTCACTTCCGGAAGATCTTGGGGCTCTGGCCAAAAAGGTTTGCGACCGCCATTTTGGCATTGGCGCCGATGGGATTTTGGTGGTGCTTCCTTCCGATATAAATGACATTCGGATGCTTATTATCAACAGCGACGGCAGCGAAGCGCAAATGTGCGGCAACGGAATTCGTTGCTTTGCCGCCTATGTTTATGATAAAGGGATTATTTCCACAAAGGAAATGACGGTGGAAACCGCAGCCGGTACCATTCGACCTGTTTTGATGGATTCAGTCGATGGATCCCCCATGGTGAAGGTAAATATGGGAACGCCCCGCATCAAACCTTGGGAGATTCCCGTGGAGGTGGAAGGCGATAAAGTCATCGGAATGCCCATGGAGATCGATGGCTACCATTTTGATTTAAACTGTGTTTCCATGGGGAATCCCCATGCCGTGACTTTTTGGCGCAACCTTGACGAGGCTCCCATTACAAGCTTGGGACCTATTTTAGAGCGTCACCCTCTTTTTCCGGAAAAAACCAATGTGGAATTTGTGGAAATTATGGATGTGGATGAAATTCGCATGCGTGTCTATGAACGGGGCTGCGGCGAAACTTTGGCTTGTGGAACAGGGGCGTCGGCCTCTGTTGTCGCTTCAATTTTGAACGGCTATACTGATCGCAAGGTGAAGGTTCACCTTTTAGGTGGTGTTCTGGAATGTGAATGGTGCGATGACGGTTCTCTCATGATGAGCGGCCCTGCTGCTTATGTGGCAGAGGGTGAATACATTTATTAATTATTTTGGGGTATCAAGTCCCTTGTTAGTAATTTAGTGAAATGGAAAGGAGCAATCATGAAGCAAGCAGCCAAGCGAATTCGTGAGATCCCGCCCTATTTATTTGCGGGAATCGAAAGGAAAATAGAGGAATATAAAGAAAAGGGCGTCGATATCATCAGCTTTGGTATCGGCGATCCGGATCTTCCCACCCCCGACTTTATCATTGAAAAAATGGCGGAGGAAATTAAGAATCCTGAGAACCACCAGTATCCCTCTTCCGTAGGGATGTTGTCGTTCCGCGAATCCGTGGCCAACTGGTACAAAAAAAGATTTCAAGTAGAATTGGATCCCACCAGTGAAGTGGTGTCTTTGATCGGTTCCAAGGAGGGAATTGCCAATATCAGCTATTGTTATATTGACCCCGGTGATATCAGTTTGGTGCCGGATCCCGGTTATCCCGTCTACGGCATTGGCACCTCCTTTGCGGGAGGGGAGCCTTATTACATGCCATTGAAGGAAGAAAACGGTTTTTTGCCCGATTTAAAGGCAATTCCCGAGGAGATCGCAAAAAAAGCAAAAATCCTTTGGATCAGTTATCCTAACAATCCCACAGGGGCCACAGCGCCGTTGTCTTTCTTTGAAGAAGTGGTGGATTTCGCGAAAAAATACGATATTCTCGTTTGCCATGATAATGCTTATTCCGAAGTTTGTTACGACGGTTATCGGCCTCCCAGTTTTTTGGAAGTGAAAGGTGCCAAGGATGTGGGCATTGAGTTTAATTCTTTGTCCAAACCCTTTAATATGACAGGTTGGCGCATTGGCTTTGCCGTGGGGAACGCCGAAGTCATCGAAACTTTAGGGCGTTATAAAAGCAATGTGGACAGCGGTGCGTTTCAAGCGGTGCAGTATGCCGCTATGGCGGGACTTGACAGTGATCAATCTGCTGTAGAGGCAAACCGTGCCATTTACGCCAAACGCCGTGATGTGATCGTCGACGCCTTCAACGATTTGGGATGGAATTTAGAAGCACCTAAAGCGACATTTTATATCTGGGCGCCGGTGCCCAAAGGGTATACTTCTGCATCCTTTGCAGAATATGTTCTTGATCAAGCGGGGATCGTTGTTACACCCGGTAGCGGTTATGGTCCCTCCGGGGAGGGATATTTCCGCATTTCCTTAACGATTCCCGAAGAACGAGTGAGAGAAGCTGCTGAACGGCTGAAAAAACACTTGGGAAAGGTAACGTTCTAATATGGTAACCTATCATTCCGCTGCGAAAATCAATTTGTTCCTGGAGGTTGAAGGAGCGCTGTCCGATGGGTATCACTGTCTTGTTTCGGTGATGCAGTCGGTTTCTTTGTTCGACCGCCTTGACTTTGATTTTGAACGGCGGAATTTTTCTTTGTCCTTGAAGAATCCATCATTGGATTTAGGGCCGGTGGAAACAAATATTATCACCCGCTGTTGGCGATTGATGAAAGATCGGTTTGATCTTCCGGATGAAGTTGCTGTGACTGTGGAAAAGCAGATCCCTGTAGGAGCGGGCTTGGCCGGTGGCAGCGGCAACGGCGCTGCCCTACTTCATGCTGTGAACGACTATTTTCAGCTGGGATTGTCTTTGGAACATTTGGCACAGCTGGGAGAAGAAATCGGTGCTGATGTGCCGTTTTGTGTTTGTGGCGGTACGATGTTGGCCCGAGGAAAAGGAGAAATTTTGCACTCGTTGCCCCCATTGCCCGATACGGATATTTTATTGGTAAACGGTGGCTTCCCCGTTTCTACTGCCAATGTCTTTCGCCGGTTCGATGCTTTGCCTTCAATGGAGGAAAAGCCATCGGTTGATGCTATGATTCGAGGATTGGAGCTAAAAGATATATCCATTGTCCGTTCCTGTCTTTTCAATGATTTGGAACGGGTGACGATCCCCATGTATCCTTCTTTAACGGAACTGAAAAAACGAATGGTTTCTTTGGGGCTTAACTCGCTGATGAGTGGAAGTGGTCCTACAGTATTTTCCTTGGTGGATCAGGATGAGGCTATTAGGATTCAAAGGTGTTGGCAAGATTCTTGGGAAACGCTCTTTCGTTGTAAACCAGTTGGGCAAGGAGTATTTCGTTAAGAATAATAGAAAATGACAAAAAAAAGCACTATTTGCAAAAATTTGCAGGAAATCCCGATTTTTTGTAGAATTATCTAAGAACTACAGCGAATCCCGTTGGATAGCTCTCAGAAAAGGGGGATGTAATGTGAATATTACCGATGTAAGAGTGCGTAAAATTTTACCGGAAGGGAAAATGAAGGCAATTGTTTCTGTTACGTTGGACAATGCCTTTGTCATTCATGATGTAAAAGTGGTTCTGGGACAGAGTGGGCTTTTTGTGGCAATGCCCAGTCGTAAAACGCCTACGGGAGAATTCCGTGATATTGCTCATCCCATTTCACAGGAGTCAAGAGATATACTTCAGGAGCGGGTATTGGCCGAGTATGAAAAGGCATTGGCAGAGATGGAACCGGTAGAAAATCATGAAGATGGGAATTCTGGATCAACAGAAGAGGAAGGAACAGAATAAATTTTATCAGAGTCCTGAGATGAATTGATTTTTCTGCTGTACGGGGTTATAATAGAAAAATCTAGTGAGCGAGTCTCAAACGTGAAAAAAATGATTGGTTGCACCTTTCATTTTTTTCTGTCTGTATAGGAGTGATTTTATTGCAACGTTATGCTGTGATTCTGGCGGCGGGAAAAGGTACCAGGATGAAATCGGAATTGCCGAAAGTTCTCCATGAAGCAGCCTTCCATCCAATCCTTCATTATGTGTTAGACGCGGCAGAGGCCGTTTCTGCCGAAAGAATTTTAACTGTCGTGGGACACGGTGCCGATCAGGTGCGTGAAGTGTTTGAAGACCGCTGTGAATTTGTGTTGCAGCGAGAGCAAAAGGGGACAGGGCATGCTGTTATGGAGGCCATGCCTGCTCTGACTGGAGCTCATGGTACAGTATTGATACTTTGCGGTGATACACCGCTTTTACGGGGAGAAACTTTGGATGATTTTTTAGGCGCCCATGAGAGGGAAGGCGCTGCTTGTTCCGTGATGACGGCAAGAATTGACGATCCCTTTGGTTATGGACGCATCGTGCGCGGTCAAGACGGCTCGTTGCTTCGCATTGTGGAACAACGGGACGCCAGCCCTGAAGAACAGACAATTTCTGAAATTAACAGTGGCGTGTATTGCTTTGATCTCGATTTCCTCAGGGAAGCAGTGACGGAACTAAGGACCGATAACGACCAGGGGGAATTTTATCTTACCGATACGGTGGCTATTTGCAATGAAAAGGGCAAAAAAGCCATGGCCTGGGCAGTAAATGATTTTGAGGAAGTAAAAGGAATTAACGATAGAAAGCAGCTGAGTGAAGCCGGAAAAATTTTATTCCGCAGAAAAAATGACGCTTTGATGAAAGAAGGCGTTACTGTGATTTCTCCGGAAACTAGCTTTGTGGATCCCGATGCAGAGATAGGATATGATACGATTTTAGAACCTTTTTGCACATTGCGCGGCAAGGTTAAGATCGGAACAGGTTGTACTATAGGGCCTCGCTCTGAACTAACAAATTCTTCGTTAGGTGACGGTGTACGTTTTTGGCAGAGTATCGCCGTAGAGGCTGTTTTGGGAAATGATTGCAATATTGGTCCCTTTGCTTATCTACGTCCACAAACGCAGTTGGCGGATGGGGTCAAAGTAGGGGATTTTGTAGAAGTAAAAAACAGTACGATTGGTGAAGGTTCCAAATTGCCGCATTTGGCTTATATCGGCGATTCCGATGTTGGTTCTGGTGTCAATATTGCCTGCGGTACCATTACCTGTAATTATGATGGATTCCACAAATATCGCAGTACCATTGGGGACCACGTTTTTGTGGGTTGCAATGCAAATTTGGTTTCCCCTGTTACCATTGAGGACGGTGCCTACATTGCAGCCGGCTCTACAGTGACAAAAAATGTCCCTGCTGATAGTTTGGCCGTAGCCAGAGAAAAACAGAAAAATATTCAAGGCTGGGCTCGGAATTTTCGTTCTCGTCATCAGAAATAAAAGTCAGGAGCAAAATCATAAGTACGGCTTTTATGAAAACAGGCGAGGTATAATTTATTTGCTGAAAGAAAAAGGAAATTGGCGGAAAACAGCTAATTATATTTATGGTTGATCTTTTTTGTGGAGGGAAGGCAATGAACGATAACAC
This sequence comes from Candidatus Cryptoclostridium obscurum, assembly GCA_904420535.1. Classification (GTDB taxonomy): domain Bacteria; phylum Bacillota; class Dehalobacteriia; order UBA7702; family UBA7702; genus Cryptoclostridium; species Cryptoclostridium obscurum. Next base: position 17,692 of record CAJFVQ010000005.1, on the reverse strand, counting down.
CTTAAAATTATTTGCCGGCAATGCGCATCCCGCTCTTGCCCAGGAGGTTGCGGAACATTTGAAAATGAACCTCGGGATTTCGACGGTGAAACGTTTCCGTGACGGCGAAATCGCTGTGAATATCGATGAAAGCGTTCGCGGCGCCGACGTCTATATTGTGCAACCGACTTGTCCCCCGGTGAATGATAATTTGATGGAATTACTGATTATGATGGATGCAATGCGCAGAGCTTCGGCACAACGCATTACTGCGGTGATTCCTTATTATGGATATGCGCGTCAAGAACGGAAAAGTAAAGCTAGAGATCCTATCTCGGCGAAATTGACAGCAAATTTAATTGCTGCTGCCGGGGCCTACCGTGTGATTTGTATGGATTTGCATGCTGCTGCAATTCAAGGATTCTTTGATATTCCCGTGGATCATCTTTCAGCCATGCCTATTTTGGCCAATTATTATAAGAAAAAACAGTTTGATGGCGACATTATTGTGGTTTCTCCGGACATCGGCGGTGTGGGTAGAGCCCGCAATCTTGCCGATCGTTTGCACTGTGATATTGCCATTGTGGACAAGCGTCGCCCCGCCCCTGGCGAAGCGGAAATCATGAATTTGATTGGCGATGTCAAAGGGAAAGTAGCCATTATGGCCGATGATATTATCGATAGCGGCGGTACCATTACTTTGGGAGCCGAGGCCTTGATGAATATGGGAGCAAAGGAAGTCCATGTTTGTTGTACCCATGCGCTTTTCAGCGGTCCGGCGGTGGAACGTTTGACCAATTCTTGCATTAAAGAGGTGGTGGTGACCAACACCATTCCCCAAAGAAATGATGCTGTGATCACCAACGATAAATTTAAGGTGCTTTCCGTAGGGTCTTTGTTGGGGGAAGCCATTCGTTCCATTAACAACAATCTTTCAGTGAGCAGATTGTTTGAATAATGTTCATCGTCACTGTTTATAGGTGATTCCCGCTTTCGCTCGATTGGAGCTTTGTTCCGGTGCGGAAGCGGTTTTCTTTTCTGTAACCACAGCTTTTTCGGGCGGTTGTTGCGGTTTCTGATCAGTTCCAGGAATGATTTCGGAACAAACTTTTTGATCTCTGCGGGATAGTGCGGCAATTTTTGCACCGTATCCCTTTTTTTTCCATGCTTCAGTTTTCACCTTCAAAGTACGGCGGGTTCCTTTGAATGAAGGAATTTTTTGTTTGATGGTTGATTGTGGTGTGGGAGGCTGTTGCGGTTCCGATGGCGTTTTTTGGGGGGGCTTTTCCTCCCGACTGCTTCGGGGACGGGGGACGATCCCCTCTGCTGTCAAAATCACATCAGCGCCAAATACGGTGATACCTTCAATGGGAAGCTCATGTTTCCCCCGCAGTAAATCATCAAACATACCATTTTTGAGAATGAGGCGATGAATGGTTCCGGTTTCACTGTCAATGGTGAAGTCCGCGGCTTTCCCCAAAAATACGCCGCGTTCCGTCATGACGCTGCGACCGCTGATATCGGGCATGGCTTTGAGTAATGAGGCCAACTGCGGAAAGTCCTGTTTTTTTCCGAGAACATTGGCGCTTTCTACAGTAATGGCTTCTTTTCCGATGCCCTTGATCCGTTCATAGGGCAGAATGAACTCTTCTCGAAAACGTTTCGTTCCGCCGATGATAAAAGCTACAATGGCGCGGATCTCAGGGTCTAAGACGTAATCCTTCACTTGTCCCAGTTTTTTCCCGTCATCAACGCTGAATACCGCAAGGCCCGGAAGTTGTTTGCTTTGGAGTTCCATGGCAATGCCTCTCTTTCTTTTCCGTGTTTGATTATTGTGGAAAGAATACTTTCAGGAAATGGTATGTTTATTTCCTTTCAAATATGATAAAATAAAAATAAATAGGAACCAAAGTGATCGGTTGCATCATACCGTGCTTTGGAATTTTGGTCGTTGGCTGATTTCCTTAATGAATTGGTGGCCTAAAGAAAGGTTTGAAATGATATGAAAATGATCGTAGGGTTGGGAAACCCCGGAAAAAAATATGAAGCTACCCGCCATAATGTGGGATTTATTACAGCGGATTTAATCGCTGACGAATTGGGTGTGGAAATAACGCAAAAAAATTTTATGGGGCTTTGTTGCGAAGTATTTCGCAATGGGGAGAAAGTAATTTTGGTAAAACCCCAAACTTATATGAATCTCAGCGGTCAATGTGTTGGTGAGATTGCCCGTTATTATAAAATTGACAATGAAGAAATTCTTGTCATTGTTGATGATTTGTCTTTGCCTGCCGGAACCATGAAACTGCGTCCCAAAGGCAGTAGCGGTGGTCACAATGGTTTGAAGTCCATCATTGCCCATTTGGATGGGGAAGATTTTCCGCGGTTAAAGATCGGCATTGGACGGGGGCGCGGCGATGACGTCATCGATCACGTTTTGGGACATTTTGGAGAGGAAGAATGGAAGCTGATTGCCAATATGATGGAAAAAGGGCGCGATTGCGCTTTCCTCTGGTTGGATCGGGGCATCGACGAAGCAATGAATCGTTACAATGTTTTTTCCAAATTGCCGAAGCCGCCAAAGGAAGAAAAAGAGAAAGAGGAATCCTCGGAACAACCTGAAAAGGCATGAACTTTTGGGGATAGACATAAAATAAAAAAGGACTAACAAAGGAACCATGATGAAAGTGGAACAACTGGATTTTTTATGGAAAGAAATGCCCTTGTATCGTCGATTGGCAGAAGAGGGAGGTCGCTTTGAATTTACGGGTTTGACCGATGAATGTAAGGTGATCCTTGCTGTTTCTCTCACGGCGGAGCAGGGAAAAAATATTCTTTATGTAACGAAAAGTGAGGAGCGGGCGAAGAAGATCAGTCGCATGGCCACACGATTTCTGGCAACAGATCGCGTAGGATATTACCCGCGGAGGGAATTGCTTCCCTATGAAACGGCAGCGGGTAATTTGGAACCAAGCCGTCAAAGGTTACGGGTGTTGCATGGGCTTTTGTCGAAAAAGCCTTTTTTTGCCGTGGCATCTGCTGGATCCATGGCTCAGTATTTGGTGCCGCCGACCGTATGGCAAACCATGTCTTTCTCCGTGAAGGAAGGAGATTCTGTTAGCCTTGAGACGCTGGTAGAACGCTTAGTGGATTTGGGCTACCGCAGGGAAGTATTGACGGAAGAATCCGGTTCCTTCAGTCTCCGTGGTAGTATTGTGGATATCTATTCTCCGGCGGCAAAATATCCTTTCCGCCTTGATTTTTTCGATGATGAATTAGAATCCATCCGACTTTTTGATCCGGAAAAACAGACTTCTCTGGGAACAGTTAAGGAGGCGGTGATTGTTCCCGCCGCAGAATTGATTTTTCCCAAGGAGCGGATCGAGGAAGGACTCGCTTCCTTAAAAACCGAAGCCGTGGCAGCGGCTAAAAAACTTAAGGGGCCTCAAAAAAAACAGTGCATTGATAAGTCTAACCGCCTTTGTGACGCGGTGCGAGAAGGACTGCGTTCCAATGATTTAGAACAGCTTTTGCCATATTTTTACGAGAAGTGCGGGGCTTTGGAAGACTATCTGGGAGACGGAATCGTCGTTGTGGAAGAAGGAGATGATCTGCGGAAAACATTGGATGAAGGTGATGAGGAACTGCTGGATTTTTATCAGGAATTGTTTTTAGAGGGAGAGGTCTGGCCGTCTTATCTGAAAAATTACCGCAGTCAAGCTGAAATATGGACTTCCTTGAACCATTGCAACCTGCTTCATTTGGCCTTTTTGCCAGGGCCTACAGGCCTGGATGTCCAGGAGTCTCTTTCACCGCCGCTGCGAGAGTTTTCCTTCCACAGAGAGCGCCAGGAGCGAGGCATGGAATTGCAGGAGCTTTCGGAACAGGGAACAGTTGTTCTCTGTGGCAATGATGATGCGGCATTGGAGCAGATGAAGGGCTTTGCTGAGACATGGCACTTGCATAATTATCGTTTATGCCGATTTCCTTTGGAAAAAAGCGCGGAATTCTATCAGATTCCTGCCTGGGTCATTAGTAGTATTGATTTATTCCAACGTGTGGAAGAATCGCAACGCTCCGGCAAACGACGGAAGAAGGAAAAAGGAAAGGCCATTCAATCCTTTGTAGATTTGAAAGAGGGCGACTATGTTGTCCATGAAAACCACGGTATTGGTCAATACATGGGAATTGAACATTTAAAAGTCGGCGATACGGAACGAGATTATCTGAATATTCGCTATCGAGGTCAGGATAAGCTTTATGTCCCTACGGATCAACTGGATTTGTTGCAGAAATATATTGGCAATACCGATATACCGCCCAAAGTGAACCAATTGGGAGGTAAAGAATGGAAAGCCACCAAAGCAAAAGTGCGTTGTTCTGTTCAAGAGATGGCAGGAGAACTTTTAAAACTTTATGCCCAGCGAGAAGCAGAAAAAGGATTTGCATTTTCCAAGGATACGTCGTGGCTTAGGGAAATGGAACAGGATTTCCCTTATGAAGAAACACCTGATCAGCTTGATGCCATCAGCGATGTAAAAGCCGATATGGAAGCGGAAAAGCCTATGGATCGCCTTCTTTGTGGCGATGTGGGATATGGTAAAACAGAAGTGGCCCTTCGGGCTGCCTTCAAAGCGGTACTGGACGGCAAGCAATGCGCTATTCTGGTTCCCACTACAGTCCTGGCGCAGCAGCACGAGCGGACATTCCGTGAGCGTTTGGCCAAGTTTGGTGTTACCATTGGCGGTCTTTCCCGTTTTAAATCTCGCAAAGAAGTGAATGAAGTTTTAAGGGGATTGGCGGCAGGGACCGTTGATATCGTCATTGGCACCCATATGCTTTTCGGAAAACGGGTGAATTTTCACGATCTGGGACTTCTCGTCATCGATGAAGAACAGCGATTCGGTGTGGCCCATAAAGAAAAAATTAAAGAATTAAAGAAGAATGTCGATGTTTTATCCATGTCGGCAACCCCCATCCCCAGGACTCTTCATATGTCTTTGTTGGGGGTGAGGGATATTAGCATTATTGAAACCCCACCTGCTTTCCGCCAGCCGGTACAAACCTATGTGATGGAGCGCCAGAATCGTGTTATCAAAGAAGCCATTGTTCGAGAAATACTCAGGGATGGTCAGATTTATTTTATTCACAACCGAGTGGAAGATATTGAGGACGTTGCCGATGATTTACATCGTTTGGTACCCGAAGCCCGGATCTTGGTAGGTCACGGCCAAATGGCCGAAGGGGAGTTGGAGCGGGTTATGGTGGATTTTCTAAACGGTGAGGCCGATATTTTATTGGCTACCACCATTGTGGAATCTGGATTGGATTTTCCCAATGTCAATACTTTAATTGTGGATGAATCGGATCGTTTGGGGTTATCTCAGATGTATCAGTTGCGCGGGCGCGTGGGCCGCAGTCGCAAACAGGGATATGCCTATTTCTTTTATCGCAAAGGCGAACTCCTGGCCATGCCCGCGAAAAAGCGGTTGGCAGCCATAAGGGACTATACGGAACTGGGATCCGGCTTTAAAATCGCCTTGAGAGATATGGAAATCCGCGGCGTCGGTAATCTTTTGGGGCCGGAACAACACGGTCATATGGCTTCCGTTGGCTTTGATATGTACTGCCAGCTGTTGTCCGAGGAAGTGCAACGTCTGAAAGGAGAGAAAGTTCCCGAAGAGCGGATGGAAGTTGCCATTGACGTCGCTTGTTCCGCTTATTTGCCCGATGATTATATCGGAGACAGTGATATTAAAATTGAGTTGTATAAAAAAATTGCTGAAATTCGCAATCAGTCACAATTAAAAACTTTACTCAACGAAATTGAAGATCGTTTTGGTGCTGTTCCCGATAGCGTTTATCATTTATTTTTGGTAGCGCGTCTTAAAATTTTAGCGGAAAAACTTGGAATTATCGCAATTTCACAACAGAATCATTCTTTTTTGGTCACATTCAAAGGGCTTAATCATATAGAGAGCCGTGATATTGGCGATTTGATAGGGAAGTTTGGTCGCCGTTTCGGATTTAAAATGAGCGAAAATCTAGAAATGACAGTGCGATGCGATAAACTTTCCAATGTGAAGGCATTACTTTTACTCATAAAAATTTTTGTTTATCTTTTAGAAAAGAGGGAAAACGAAAATAGTGTGTAATATATATAATATTGATTTCACAAAACGTAGAAAGGTGGAGCTTGAAACAGCATGAAGAAATTACTTACAGCTTTTGTTGGCCTTTTAATGATGTTCGCACTGGCAAGCTGCGGTGGGAACAACGTGGCAACGGTAAATGGAGAGGATATTTCTAACGACGATTATACAGAGTATTTGGATAATGTCCTCAGTATTTATGAGGCCAACGGTTATTCCATGGAAAATGAGCAGCTTTTGGCTATGCGCGATACGGTAGTGCAGGAATTGGTCAATACCAAATTAGTGGAACAGGCCGCTGAAGAACTGGATTGCTATCCTACCAAGGATGAAATTAACGAATATTATGAAGAACAGTTGACAGCCATGTATGGCGATGTAAATACGGGAGAGGATTATATCGGCTCGTTTGGCCTAGATTTGGATTTTTTCCGTAATAGCTATGCTGTTTCGCTTTGTCAGGAAAAGATTTCCGAATCTTTAGTTCCTGAAGCAACTATGACAGAGGAAGAAGCCCGAGAAATTTATGACGCTGATCCTGAAGCATACAATACCCGTACGGTATCCCATATTTTGGTAATGCCTGACGCCGGCGACAGAGAAACGGAAACCGACGATGAAGGCTATACCATTTACACTGATGAGGAATGGGCCGCAGCAGAAGAAAAAGCTAAGGAATTAATTGCAGAATTGGATAATGGCGCCGATTTTGCGGAGTTGGCCAAAGAAAATTCCGATGATACCGGCAGTGCTGAAAATGGCGGTGCTCTGGAAGGAGCCTTTACAAGGGAAGGCAGCAGCTATGTGGAAGAATTTACCAACGCTGCCTTTGAATTGACAGAAGTTGGGGCATATACTGAAGAACCTGTGCGTTCCTCTTACGGTTATCATATCATTAAAATTGATGATATGACCAGTGAAGATAACCTCGATGAAGTATTGCAGGGCATTATTGACGATGATTTGGCCAGCCAGCGTTCTGACCAGTTAACTGCATATATGGATGAATTTGAGGCCGATGCTGTAATCGTATATTATGACGAAGAAGGCAATGAGATCAAGGAAGAGGATGATTCCGGCGACACAGCAGTCGATGACACCGCTGCCGACGATTCCAATGGCGAAACTACCGATGATGCCGCAGCTGACGATTCCGGTAGCGACTCTTCCGATAACGCAAATGCCGAATAAACCAAACATGCCAAAGGAGCCGCGTATGCGGCTCCTTTTTCACGATTTGGGAAAGAGGAAGATGAGATATGAATGATTACCCGATTTTGTTGATTCACGGTACTAACTGTCGCAATGACGGTAAGCATCATTATTTTGGCAGAATCCCTCAAATGATCGAAGAACAAGGGAAAAAATGTTATTTGCTTTACGGTGATGCCTGGGGAACCATTGCTCATAATTGTGAATTATACCGCTGGCAAATAAAGAGAATTTTATCATCGGAGTCATGTGAAAAAGTGCATCTGATTGCTCATTCTAAAGGAGGGTTGGAAGCAAGATATTTAGTCTCTACCATGGAATTTGCTCCCTTTGTTGCCTCAGTAACGACGTTGTCCACGCCTCACCAAGGCTCTCGGACAGCTGCTATTTGGGAAAAACGTCCTCTGAGACTTCATTTTATTGGACGTTTTTTGGAAATGTATTGGCGGCAACGGGGCGATCTTGCCCCGGATGTGGTGTCCGTGGTCCACTCCCTGACTCCCGCTGCCATGGCGGAATTTAACCAAAACAACCCCGATGTCCCCGGCATTGTTTATCGCAGCTTTGGCGCTGTGTTAGCCCAGGGGCACCGCGACTATGGAATGGCTTGTTTGGCGCACTGTTTGACTCATTGGGACGGGGAGACCGATGGATTGGTATCTCCAGATTCTGCCAGATGGAGCAAAAATCATCAATTGCTCTCCGGTGTCTCCCACCGTGATGTTGTGGATAATCGCAGGAAAAAGTCTCATTGTAATTATGATTGGCGTCGATTTTGGTACCTTCTTTTGGAATGGCTGGCAGAAATATAAAAGGCAGCTTAAGGAGGAACTGTCCCTTGGTTAGATGATTTGGTTTGGAAATAAAAAGCAACCTGCGGATATCGTCGTAGGATTTAATAAACAACGTCCCTGAACTAGGGACGTTGTTTGTTAAGCATTATTTTTTTAATACATAGTATTGATTTTTTTGTAGTATTGATTTTTTTGCCGGAAACACAATATTGTGGCACATAAGAAAATGATAGAAAAAAATAATAGGCTTTTGGGGGAGATGTGGTTGTCCCCTGTAGGAGGCGACATCTCTTGGTTGTTAGGTACATCCGTTGAATTTTCTTCATGATCGTCAGGGTAAACGAAAAGGAAGGAGGTTCCTTCCTCCGCTGGGTTGACGGTTTCGGCTCCCAACAGCTGCGGAGAAAGGAGAAAAATGCATAGCATAACGGTCAGTCCAAAGGTTGTGATAAATTGTCCGGCACGTTTTTGATTACTGTGCATCGACCAAGGAAATACCGTAGGTCATGCTACCAGTATAGGTAACACCTTTGCTGGTAGATGCAGCAATTACGGGTTTCACAGTATAGTTGACGGTACCGTCTTCGGTGAAAGCTGCTAATTCTGTGCCGGTGGCAGTATCGGTGCCTGTGGTTTCAATGGCAGTGCCGTCGGATTTGATGATTTGGTAACGAAGTACTTTCTTTTGACCATTGCTGGCTTCCCCTTCAAGGACCAGTTGATTACGGAAGTAGTCGGTTCCTCCAATGGTAACGGAGATTTCTTGGTCGCCAAGATTCGCGACGTTTTCGGCAGTGATGTCAACCACGGTACCGTTTTGGGAAATGGTGACGGCCGAAGGAATTGTTACGGTGTATGTGGGGTTGTTTTCCACAGTACAAGTAAAGTCAGTGCCCAAAGTGTCTGCAGAGTCTTGGTTTATGGTTCCCGCCGCCAAAGGCATGGAAAAACCGAGACACATGACTGTCGCTACGACAGTAGAGATTAATTTTTTCATAGGTTTCCTCCATAGAATAAGTATAAATTTTTATTGAAACGCATCTTGAATCGTGGTTCACTGAACGGTGAGATCCGCTGTGACATTGGCACGGTTCAATGGCGTTGTTTTGTCCATGGTATAAGGTTCAATTTGAATAAGAAGACGGTAATCTCCTGGGGAGAGTGAATGATTTAATGTAATTTCCTCCAATGCCATACCTGGTTCGATAAAGTCTGAAGTGTAAAGAATGTCGTTTTCTTCCTCCAGAGTCAAAGTAAAGCGAAAGAGACATTCATTGCCTTCGGGATTCCAAAGGGTAATGGGAACTTTTTCCGAATCAGCGGGAAAATAGAGGTGGGAATATCCCGGAACCTTGATGCCGGAATTCTCTGAAGCGTAAGAAGCAAGTTGATTACTGGTCCAGGTGGTAGCTATATCGCCCTGTTCTTTCCCTGCAAACATATAGAAGGCAACCGCCGCCATAGTGATGCATAATACTAATGCAATGGCTATTACAATACGTCGCTTTTTCTTGTTCATTGATGGCGTCCTGATCCTTTCTGCCTGATGCGGTCATTATAACAAGGAACATCAAAAACGAAAGGGAAGTTTCGTAAAGTATCAGTTAAAAAAGTAGATCTTACTTTCTGATAGGGCATGTTAAATAGTACTTAACTATTAAAATAATGATAACAAAATGGAATCTCTAAAACCGTAGTAATTCATTGATTTTCCTTCAAATTTGGGTATAATTGGAATTACATCAATAAAAGCACAGTTACAGAGTGATGGGAATCGGGTGAGAATCCCGAACGGACCGGCCACTGTGAATCAGTAAATATTCTAATTTTGGTGAATATTGATGATGAGTCAGAATGCATCCTTTGTTGAAACCTCCGGGATTGGGTAATAATCACCGACAATATTATTTTGGGCGGTGCGAATTTTTGTATGGAAAAGCCGTATCCTGGTGGAAACGGCTTTTTTGATTGGCGATAGAAAACTACCTGTGCTCTGAGTAAATTAGGTGAATTTTTTGTCGTCAAGTGACCACGATGCAAGAAAAGGGAAGTCGTGAGATTCCGAAAAATTCCAAAAGAAAGGAAAAAGAACATGAGAAAAGCATTTTTGAGTCTGGTGTTGATATTGGCCATGGTATTTTCCATGGGTGCCGCTGTTCTTGCCGAAGACAGTAATATTTACACCGTGTCCGTTGCAACCAGTGATTTGAGCCTGGCCGCTACGGATAGTGAGGGGGATGCCGTCACGTTGAAGGACGGCGGTGTAGTAGATGGATACCACCAATACACATTCTCCGGTGTGCCGGGGATTTATACGTTCTCCGCAGAGGATACCAAGGGCAGTTGGGGAACGATTACCATGAACATGGATGCGGAAACTTCCGATATAGTCCTACGGGCGACAACTTATGCCGTAAGTACCAAAGTTGACGGAAATTATTTGTCAGATGACCAGTATCACATCGAAGTCTTTTGTCCTGATGGCATTACTGTAACTCCGGGGATCGTAGATGTCACCGACACCGGTCAGAGCAAGAACCGTTATCTCTTTTATACCAATGGCAATGCCACAGTTTACGCTGCCGCGGTATTCCCTGAAAGTAGCGAACTGGGATTGCAATATAGTCAGATGAGTCGCGCGATGTCTGCAGGAACTTCTGTGAATTCGTTGACATTTTCCATGCCCCAGGCCATTACGGGAACTTTTACCGTGCCTCATGGCGCTGATTTCCGTATCGAAGCTCAGGTGGTCAATTATAAGTACATGGAATTGACGTCTTTTACCAAAGAAGAGGGGGAAACTGTGGACACTTATGTTTACCAGCTTCCCAAAAGCAACGCCAATTTGACCTATCGTTGTTCAATGGAGGGGAAAATCACCAGGGCAGGTTATTTAACGACTACTAAAGATTTTGAAAAAGAAATCCAATTCTCTGATGAAGCTGTCAACGTCCGTCCTGGCTACAGCGCGGAAGGCGGCAGCGGTTACGCCTACATTGAAGACAGTATGCTGTTAAATATCAGCGACAGTAACTATATGGCGATGGACAAAGGGGAGACGTTTCAAATACGTCCCTATCGGACATGGCAAATCGTGAATAATGTTTCTTCCAACATTCAGATTGAACCGGATTTCCACTTTCGAGTTGTGGAAGGCAGTTCCGTCACTGTTGACGCCAACGGCAAAATGGAGGCTGTGGAAAATGGCATCAGTGTCGTGGAAGTGACCTACGATGCCATTGATGTTGATGGATGTAGTCTTTACAGCGGCATTTACGGCGCTGTGGATCCCGATCGTAAAGGTATTTTCGTCGTCAATGTGGGTGGAACGGAACATGCTTTTGAGACAGGAATTGAACTGACGGAATTCGATACCGTATACCATACGAAAGGGATGGATGGTTCCTATACCTTCACCCCGCCGACCGGTGCTGTCGTGGAGGTGAATGGCGCTGCTGTTGCTTTGGGTGAAGATGGGACTGCGTCTTTGACCTTGAAGGACGGTAGCAACATCGTAAAGGTGACGCTCAACGGCGAAGTTCAGTATCATGTGATTAAGTGCAAGGAAGTAAGTTATCAGATCAAGAATACGACCAATCCCGATTCCGATGTTGTAAAACAAGGGGATACCATTGAGATCTCTTTTGATGGTCTTTCCATGCCTGTACCGAAAATGGGTGGCGTGTATAATCCCGGTTATCTTGGCACGGCTTGCGTTCTTTATGAAATGGCTGACGGCGGCTCTCTGAGTAGCAAAGTCGTCCAGTATAATCTGATCTCCTCTAATACCATTACCGCGACGATGTGGAAAAGCGGAACCTGCGTTTTGGAAAACGGTTGTATCAGTTTAACCAGCATGGGGGACCCATTTGGCGCCCACCGCACCATCACAGACAGCGGCCGCGGTTCCAACTTTAATGCTTTGGAACGCCCCGGGCAATTTAGCATTTTGCCGGATATCACCATTGAAGTAGAACCCGACAGCGAAGTGGTCATGCCCGAAGGTTTTGCCGATCTTTCTAAAATTGTCGCTTACCATGGTACCAGTACCTTTGTTTGTAGCTTTAATAAAACTTTAACAGCGACATCTTCTAAACCCATTGCAGACAATACTGTTGTTTCTTTCACTACCGCGAAATGGAAAGAAACTTATGAAATGGTGACGACGGCGACATCTGCCCAGCCCCAGGTTTCCATCAGTGCTCGTTATAGCCATGGGGACGGCGACGACGGCGGTACGGTAAAATTGTTGTCTGGTATTAAGACTTCTTTGGGAACGGGAGTGATCAGTAAGGATAAGCTGAACTATATTGACTATGTTGTAACACCCAGTGACGCATCTTTAGGGGACGCCAAGACTTATTCCATGCTGGTATATAACAGCGACATTGTGAAAAATCCCGGCCTCCAAGATATTTCTCTGACCGCAGAGGAAGGTGTGACTTTGGAGGAAGGGTACGGCGTTTTAACCTCTAAAGACGGCAAAGGATTCCTGCTCTCCCAAAGGGATTACACGGTGAAAATTCCCTCCGATGCCGATAAAATTACTTTGAATTGGTCTGCCATTAACGAAGATACAAAAGTCAAAATCAACGGCAGCGAATCTGAAGGAACCTCTTCGGAAGTAATGTTAAATTACGGAGAGAACAAACTTACATTGGAAACTTCGGCAGAAGATGGCAGTGAAATCATTACTTATACCGTAACTGTGGTGAGGGATGCGAAAGATGGGGCACCCCTCGGTGACTTAAGAGCCTATAACGCTTATTCGTTCAGCGCGTCCACCGCTTTGCTCCAATATTCTACCGATGATTACGGAGAAGATATTCCGCATTTTGCCGCAGATACCAGAGAATATAATTTGGCCGATCAGGTGGACGGCTCCAGTTTTTATCTCCGAGCTAAATTTGACGCCAGTTATCAAACGACAGTATCTGTCAATGGCGGCAATGCGATTAATCTCACCAATGATTCTTATAAATCATTGTCTTTGTCGACAGGGAAAAATCAAGTGGTGATCACTGTAACTCCACCGGAAAACAGTGATTACGGTGTAGGTACCTATATACTAAATATCAATTACCTGCCTTGTTTTACTTCCATGCCACTAACCGTTGATGGCGTTTCCCTCGATTTAGAACCCGATTTCAATAAAAGTGTTACCCAATACAACGCAGTGATTTTAAGCGATACGGATACCATATCCATCAATAGGGCTTATACCAAATCCAGCAATACTGTAACGGTGAACGGCCAGCCATATGAAGGTGGTTTCCTCAGTTGTGATATAGACGTCAGCAAAATTGATCAGATCGAAGTCGCGGTAAGTGGCGGCAGCGATGAGAATGCTTTAACGACCACATACACCATTCATTTGAGTAAAGTAGACGCTTCTGTTTTGACAATGAATGTCTCCCCGAAAGATGCTGTTGTAAAAGTGTTCGACCCTAATGGCAACGAGGTGGAGGTCGGTGAAGACGGAAAATACATAGGGATGTTTACGGTGGCAGACTACACCTATTCCGTGATGAAGGAGGGCTATATCCCTGCCAAAGGGGTGGTACCGAGAGAATCGGCCCCTACGATCAGTGTAGATCTGGAAAAAGCAACGCCGATTGATGTGACTTTTAGCGCTCAGGACCAAAACCGTTATCTGATGCCCCGTCAGACCGTGAAGCCTGTGGCAGGACTTGCGGAACTTTACGGTTATTCTTATGGGGATCAGGTAAAGCCTGCTGACGTAACAACTCTTGATGCGTTGGTGGCAGCTCATATTGCCTACTATGGTGAAGAATTTACCGCAAAGACCGCAGAGAATTTCCTTGACGTTGATTCCAACAGCGGCCTGATCCGTAAGATGTTTGAAAAAGAATCCTCCAGTCTGAGCTTTGCCGTGAACGGTCGTTGCCCTAACGACGGCGTGCAGGTGGGAAACGGTTATACAGCATATTCAGTTCATGAGGCTGTAATTGAAGAAGGCGATGTCGTAGAATTCTTTTTCTATCAGGATAGTTATTGGAGCGACCAGTATGTTTGGTTTGAACAAAACGGCGAAAAGGTCGAGTCTATTACAATCCCCCAGGGAGAATCTGTAACATTGTCGCTCCGCGGCTATCCCTATGGTTATTATTGTTATGCCACGGAAGAATACATTGATATGATGACCGATGATATTGCCAACGCCCAAATTACTAAAGTGAATCAGAATAACGGACGCTTGATTTCTATCAATGGCGCGGTCACCGGCAATGAAGGAGATAACCGTGGGAAAGTGACATTGACTTTCGATCAAGCGGGAACCTACGTGATTTCTGCTAAGGGAACCGATTCTTACAACTATATTATTTCACCTTGGTGTGTAGTGACCGTAACAGAACAGGGATCTCAAGTCGTTATCAATTTGATTCAGGAATTGTCCGATGAGATCACCATGGATCAAAAAGCCGATGTGGAAGCAGCCAGAGCCGCTTATGAAGATCTCAGCGATGAACAAAAGGCTTTCATTCCTGATGATATTTTAAAGAAATTGGAGCAAGCGGAAGATGCTATTGCTTCTTTGGAAAATGCTTCGGCCCAAGCTGTGACGGAGATGATTCGGGCTTTGCCCGCGTCTTATCGAATCACTTTAGACGATGAAGAAGCGGTGCAATCTGTCCGCGCTGCCTATGAAGCTCTCAGTGATTCGGAAAAGTCTAAAGTGGCCAATATTGCCCGGTTGGAAGAAATTGAAGGAGCTTTGAGCAACTTGAAAATAGAAGCTGTCAGCGATGCTATCAATGCTTTGCCCTCAGAGATCACTATACAAGATAAAGACCGTATTGTTCAGGCTCGCGCTGCTTACGATAGTCTGAGTGAGGAGGAAAAACAGCAGATTTCGGAAGAGACTTTGGCAAAACTTGTCAAAGCAGAAGATAGATTAAAAGCTTTGGAACACCAGATGCCTTTTACCGACGTTTTGAGCGGACAGTGGTTCTATGAAGATGTGCTCTATGTTTATGAAAAAAATATCATGAACGGAATCAGCGATACGATGTTCGGACCCGATGAAAGTATGACCAGGGGACAATTCGTGGCGGTTTTAGGCCGCACTGCCGATGTGACAGATAGTAGTCAAAAAGCACCCGCGACAACGAAATTTGATGATGTGAACGCCAATGAATACTATGCCGCCCATGTGGCTTGGGCCGTTGAAAAAGGGATCATCAATGGTATTTCGGAAAGGGAATTTGCCCCTGACGACGAAGTAACGAGAGAACAAATTGCCGCTATGATGACACGCTATGCCAATGCAATGGAAATCTCTTTGCCTGCTGCCGATGAAACTGTCTTTGCCGACGATGCTGAAATCGCAGATTATGCCAAAGAAGCTGTTTACCGCATGAAATCTGCCGGTATTCTCCAAGGAGAGGGCAATAATATTTTCCATCCCAGAGGAAATGCGAGTCGCGGCGCCGCTGCAAAAATGATTCATCTTTTGTTGGAAATGAAATAATCAAAGATTTTCCATTATTTTTCATCGGAGATATGGTGTGCCATATCTCCGATTCTATTGTAAATCATTTGGCTCTGCTGAAAAGACCTTGCATAAATTCCTCTCTTTTACAGATACTACATTTACTTGAAAAAATGTAAACACTTAAACGGAGGAAACGAATATGAAAGCAACGGGAATCGTAAGGCGGATCGATGATTTGGGGCGTGTGGTGATCCCCAAGGAAATTCGGAGAACCATGCGCATTAAAGAAGGAGATCCCTTGGAAATTTTTGTGGATCGTGAGGGTGAAGTCATCTTAAAAAAATATTCTCCCATCAGCGAACTGGGAGATTTTGCCCGAGAATATGCCGGTGCTTTGAGCGAAACTTTAGGGACGACGGTATTAATCGGAGATAGAGATTCGATTATTGCTGTAAGCGGTGGTTCTAAAAAAGAATTTCTCGATAAGAATATCGGTTCCATTGTGGAAAAAGTGATGGATGACAGAAGAACTTTGCTGGTAAACCGTATCCAAGAAGAGGTGGATAAAAATTATCTCTCTCTGATCGATACCGATGAAGATAATGATATTACTGCTTTTTGTATCGCGCCCATCATTCCCATGGGAGATGTCATCGGTACAGTGATCATTTGTTCCAAAGATCCCAAAGCCAACATGGGCGATTTGGAGCAAAAGTTGGCGGAGACTGCTGCGGGATTTCTGGCAAAACAGTTGGAACAGTAAATTAATTGAAAAGAGAGGAGAATGATTTTATGTTCTCCTCTTTTTAGTTTTTATATTATGCAAAAGGTCAAAGAGACGCTTTTTGAAGCGACTTTTTGGCCTTTTGTAACATTGAGCCGTTTGAGTTTCGGATGTTCCGATTCCATTTTGGAATCATTGGCGAGAAAGGATTGGCGTCACTATTTTTTGGAGTGAAGGCAAGAATTGTCATTTTTTGAAAAACTTTGGGAATTGGACGGGAATCCATTGTGATTTTGTCGAATCTGTGGTATAATTTCACAATCGTTATGCCGCAAAACGGCTGTATCATCTGTTTTAGAAACAATGAAAAAGAATGAGGAGGACGAAAATGTCTGCAGAAACAAAAAAGATGGCTAATCCCGGTCCCTTAGGACTTTTGGGATTTGGCATGACCACGATCCTTTTAAATCTCCACAATGCGGAGATCATTCCCTTGTCCATCGTCATTGTAGCTATGGGGTTCGCCATGGGCGGTGCTGCTCAGATCATTGCCGGGGTACTGGAATTTAAAAACGGTAATACTTTCGGCGGTACAGCCTTTACCGCTTACGGCTTTTTCTGGTGGTCGCTGATTTTGATTTGGATCTCGCCGTTCCAGTCGATCTTGGCCAGCGATGCCCTCTCTATGGGATTTTATTTGCTGCTTTGGGGAATCTTTACACTGTTTATGTTTATCGGCACATTAAAACACAACCGTGCTACCCAGGTGGTTTTCGGTTCTCTGACACTGCTCTTCTTTTTATTGGCTTTGGGTGATTTTACAGGTATCCATGCCGTTCATCTGATTGCGGGCTATGTTGGCATTTTCTGCGGCGCTTCGGCGGTTTATTCTGCTGTGGGGCAGGTCGTCAACGGTGAGTTCGGCAGGAATGTTTTTCCCCTTTAATATTTGGAATCAATATCGGACTCAGTGGCGCCCAATATCAGCAGAGTGAAAATTTTCCCGCAGATGAATCGTCTGCGGGTTTTTTCCGTAATGTCTCAAAAAGCTTTTTCTGGTATGTAAAGGCCCATGCAGGGGAATTGACAGATGTAAAAACCTTTTTGCAATGAAAAAAGGCCGATGGAAAAGTTTTTTGATTGTCAATTGTTTTCTTTCATGACAGAATGAGACAAAGGAGGGATGCGAAATGGAGATTGGAACACAAATCAAAAAATATAGACAAGATCTAGGGTTGTCTCAAGAAGCCTTGGCAGAAGAGGTGTTCGTAACGAGACAAACAATCTCCAACTGGGAGAACGGGGGTTCACTTAGATAAAGATACCACACCAATCCCACGCTGACTTTTGCTCAACCAATACAGCCGGAGGGCTG
>CAJFVQ010000004.1 GCA_904420535.1 Candidatus Cryptoclostridium obscurum | reverse complement strand
TTGGCATTGCTTGAGCGTGGAGCAATGGTATTAAACATTGCAATAAAAGCAATATATGACATTTGTATCCCCACAACCCAAAATATTCTACCGACAATCGCAACATGGAATTCCGGAGCGACCGCTACCACGGTCATTCCCCCTGCCATAAACAACATACCTGTTAAAATAGCCTTTTTTAGGCCAAAGCGGCGATTAAAGAGGCCCAGAGGAATGCCCGCGATAATGGCGATGATTCCAGTCATTCCGGAAAATAACCCCAATTGGCTATAGGTCATAGCAAAATGTTGTTGAATATCGGGCAGGAGAGGAGAAAAGCCGACAACGGTCATCATCGTCGCTAAAAATCCAAATAACCCAATGATGAGTGTTTTTTTCCACGAGGGGACAGGTTTGCTATACATGGTTTGTCCTCCCACCTTGCACAATTCACACATTTTAAAGACTTTTAGGTTTTATTGATCCGGAAAATACAGGAACTTACATTAGCTGCGGAGCTGCTTTCCGCGTTCGGAATCGGGATCAATTTCTACTTTATCCTGATCAAAGCCAAGTCCCCCCGTTAAGCGTCCTTGTAAAGCTGCACGCCACGGAACGGAAACAGCATCTGAAGTCACGGCACCGTCTACTACAATATTAGTTCCGGTAATATAGGAGGCATCTTCCGAGGCCAAGAAAGCAAAGGTTGCGGCTAAATCTTCCGAGGTAGCCATACGGCCCAAAGGCATAACAGTAGGAAGGGTTGCTCTGACGTGGCGAGCGCTATCTTCTCCGGAACGATCCATGCTCATGGTATCGGTAAAGCCGGGAGTCACTGCAATCACTCTAATTCCGTAGGGAGCCAATGATACGGCGGCAGATTTGCAAAGATTAATTTCTGCCGCTTTCACCGCGGCATAAACCGGATTATGAGGAAGGCCACCGTTTTCTGCTTCCGCCACAGTAAACATAATGCAGCCCTTAATCTTGCGTTCAATCATTGCTTTGGCTGCCTCTTGCGCAATTAAATACGGGGAAACAAAGTCTACCTGATACATAAATTCAATATCTTTCGCACGGGTTTCCAAAAAAGGCACACCCAAGCTGGCGCCGGCGTTATTGATGCAGCAATCGATTCCGTCCATATCTTTGATTGCTTGTCGAACCATATCGACGGCAGCGTCAATATCAGAAAGATCGGCAACGTAGGTAAATACATTGGGGCAACCTGCTTTTTTTACGAGATTCGCCACTTCGTCCAAACGTTCTTTATTGCGACCATGAATTGCAATATGACTGCAACCTTCTTCAGCAAAACGAATTGCCGTTGCTTTCCCAATGCCTGCACTGGCCCCGGTAATTAAAGCACGGTCACCGACCAACCGCTTTCCCCATTCTTCTCTGTTTTTTGTCATAATGATTTCCTCCTCTATCGTTTTCATTCCATATATTATTTCATTCCGTTGGATCATTTTATTATTTGGTTGAAACAATGGTTATTTCCCGAGCCTGTTTCGACGTCATCACCCTGGCCATATTGGGAAAAATATTTTTTAAAGGGTATTCGTGGGACTCTACGGTAGGCGCTGCACAGCAATCGCTTAAAACAACGCAGTTGAAATCCATATCCCTGGCAACCCTCACGGTGCCTTCAACTCCAAATTGCGTGGCGACACCACCAAACAGAATCGTATCGACCTGCAAAGAACGAAGGTAGAGTTCTAAAAGGCTTCCATAAAATGCTCCCTGGCGTTTTTTGATGACCAAAAAATCCTCAGGAATTAGGGGGAGTTCCGGAATAATGGCACCATCCTCGCCCCCTTCCAAGAAAATACTGCCGCCTTTATTGTCAGGGTCTTTACTCGCCAAAGCGCTATCAGTACAAAGGCTTACAATGTCACGAAGATCCGGGCGACGTTCCAGTTTTGTGTAGATCACGGGGATCTTATTTTCATGACAAAAATCTACCATAGCAACGGTGTTGGGAACCAAATCCGGTGTGCTTGCGGCAAATGCCTTTACAGCCAACACCTGCATATCCACAAGCACCAATGCGGCTTTTTCAGCAATAATGGTATTTTCCACAATTCACTCTCCTTTCCAGCATGTTTTTAACAAATTTTCTACTCGATTCCATGTTATTTTACGTTTTTGGGCAACAGCGCCATAATGATGATGGTAATGACACACATCGCAGCAACTAACCACCAGCAGATGTTGGTGCCTCCGGTCACATCCATCAACACACCCATAATTTGAGGCAATACATAACCACCAAAACCGGCGGCAATGAGTTGAACCATACCGAATACTTTTGTAAGTTCGTTTTTGGGGAAGATTTGGCCGGGCAAAGTATGCACCAAAGCAGAGGCGCAAACTCCAACCGACATAATTGCAACCATCCCCACCAAGAAAGCCATGGAATTATCCATTGTCATCATAACGGCGGCAACGGCGCAAATCAGCATTTCAATGACAGCAAGCATTTTGGTTTTTCCAAGTTTTGTGGACAACCAACCATTGATTAAAAGTAACACGATGGCTCCCACGGAATAAACCATATTGACTTGGGCAATCTGCATGGAAGAAAATCCAAATTGGTCGCCTAATACCGCAGCGGAATAATAATACAGTGGGGTAAGAACGCCGCCGGCGCAAATTGCCACAAGGATCGCCACAGCCCATGCCAATCCACTCCTATAAGGATTGATGGTACAAAGTTCTTCACCGGATTCTTGGGGTTCATCTGTTTTGTCCGGTTCTCTAAAAGTGATTACAAACATGATCCCCATGAGAACGATTACCGCAGCAAAGGCATAAAAAGCCACATGCCAGCTAAATGCCCCTTCAATTGCGGCAGCAAAAGGAGAACCAAGGAATGTTGCCAAGTTAATAACAACAAAGTTAAAGCTCATTACAAAGGACGAAATCCGTTTAGGAGCCAGAATCAAAATAGCAGCGGGTAATACGATTTTTAAAGTTTGAAAACCAAACATCCAGACCATACGCCCTGCAACTGCAGTGGTAAAATTAGAACAAAATCCAAGGATACAAAGGCCAACAGCAACACAAGTCAATCCCATGGTCGCACCAAATTTCGTGCCGTATTTCTTTGAAATAATCCCTACGGGGATACCGGCAACAACCCCCATAATACCGGTAATACCAGTGAAAAACCCCAATTGAGAATAACTCATATCAAGAATTTCCATAATTGCCGGCTGCAAAGGAGTCCAACCGTTTGATGCAAACTGATTGGCCAGTGTCGTGAGCATAACAATTACAAATGCAACTTTCCAACCATTCTGTGCGACTTTACTATTAGAAATATCAGCGTTTTCCAATGCATCTCCCTCCTTAATTCATTTTGTAATTTTGTGCAGAAACATGTCTCTTTTATGAATTTATTGTAACAACGAAAAAAGCTGACGTAAAATACTTGTTTCATATGCTATTTTTTGCCATAACAATTTCTTATACCGCCACAAACGTTTTGATTATGCTTGGACTATATATTCTAAATTTTCTGACAAAATTTCAAAATCATAGCTCAAAGTTATGGACAAAGTAAACAATCAGCGCTATAATTAGCTAAACCCAGGAAATCTTAAAGGAAAGAATCGTGAATGCTTCCTAAGGAGAATCACATGACGATTGCGCAATTAAACTATTTTCTTGCTGTCTGCGAAACAAAAAATATCACTGCAGCTGCCGGGGAATGCCATATTTCCCAACCGGCGATGAGTGCCCAAATGAAAGCATTGGAGGACGAACTTGGCACGCAACTGTTTATTAGAGAGAATAAACGCATTATTCTAACACCGGCGGCAAAAGTGTTAAGGGAAAAAGCGTTGGCTGTCAATCAAGCGATGGAGGATCTTTACGCCGCCGCCAACGAATTTCGCAAAGCAAAACCCCTTTGTCAGATCGGAATTTCCAGCAACTGCGGAATCCTTTATCAATATGAACTACGAGATTTCCAAAAGAAGGCAGCAAACTTTCAATATAAAATGCAATTCGGTTCATCTCATAAGCTTTATGACCGCGTGCGAAGCAAAGAGTTGGATGCGGCTTTTTTGTGTCGTACAGAAGAGCCTTCGGACTCATCCCTTTCTTGGCTTCCATTATCGGAGACCAATATGGTTTTTGCGACTTATCCAGGACATCAACTGGCAGATAGGACTTCCGTTTCTATAGAGGAAATTGCAGAAACAGAGATGATTGCTTACAGTGAATCTGAGGTTGAAACTGCTGACAATCCATTTTTGCCGATGATTTCATCGAAAAATATTCTATTTTCCACCAATCAGTTTTCTTTGATCAAGTTTTATATTACCAGTGGACAGGCCTCGACTTTTATTATGGAGGATATGATCTGTAATAGCCCGGAGATCATTAGAATTCCCATCGTCGGAGTACCCAAAATCATCGAAATGCTGGTTTGGCACCGAAAAAATAAGAACCCAGGCTTGAGACA
>CAJFVQ010000003.1 GCA_904420535.1 Candidatus Cryptoclostridium obscurum | reverse complement strand
GGAATGGGACTATACAATCCCTTTTGGACTGCTTCATTCGCCCAATCCCTCTCCTACCGTTAAACAATTTTTAAAGGCTGTGGAAAAAGCAATCCAATCATAACAACTGTTAACGTTTCAGTAAATACCACATAACGAAACGAGACTTCTCATGAAGTCTCGTTTTTTTTATAATAAATCCATAAACAAGAAAAGGAGGCGCATTTAGTGAATCAAAGAATCCTCGTGATCCTTTTCATTTTTTTGGCAGTTTTTTATTTATCAGGGTGTACGGCAACAGAGAAAGTTTTGAATGCGGAAACAGAATCCTTTTCCACAGAAAATAAAGAGGGAGTATTTCAGAAAGTGAATGCAGACACAAAAGTTCTAGACGTTATTCACCACCCTGCCTTTGAAGGATTTGGGCAATTTTTATTTCCAATAGATTATCGAAATCCTGATGAAAATATGACTCTCGGTCAAATTAGTTCCTTATTGCCTTATCACAACAATATTAATACGGAAACCACCACCGGTGTCCTCAATTCCATGATTGACATGGTGACAAGCGGGAAAAAGATTTTCTATGATATTTATACCGATGAGGAAAAAGCCGCAGATCCGAGCAAAGAAAACACCGGTCTGTTTTTCTTTCAGGGAAAGAGCAACGCTCCCTTTGCCATCATTAGTGCCGGAGGCGGCTTCGCTTATGTGGGTTCAATCCATGAAAGCTTTCCCCATGCCTTGGAACTGAGCCGACGGGGATACAATGCGTTTGCCCTACAATACCGCACCGGCGGAGCCGATGTAGCTTGCGAAGATCTAGCGGCAGCCATCTCCTTCGTTTTCGCGCACAGAGAAACATTGGGTGTGAGCACCGACTGCTATTCTCTATGGGGCGGTTCAGCAGGAGCACGGATGGCAGCTTATCTTGGCTCCTATGGGCCGGCGGTCTTCGATGGCGATGATCTGCCCCGACCGGGTGCTGTTATCATGCAGTATACAGGTCATACCGACTATACGGCAGTTGATCCCCCCACCTTTGCCTGTGTGGGAGAAAATGACGGCATCGCGAATTGGCGCACTATGGAGCGACGAATTAGACAACTGAACAATTTAGGGATCGACACGGAATTTCATCACTATCCTAACGTGGGGCATGGATTTGGTTTGGGCATCGGCACCAGCGCAGAGAGGTGGATCGATCATGCGATTACTTTTTGGGAAAAACAAATGAATCTATCATAAAGGAAGGACGTATCAATCATGAACAATTTTATTTTTGAAAACAGTACCAAAGTCTATTTTGGGAAAGGGTGTGTAAAGGAATATCTCTCCTGTCTGCTAAAACCATATGGAGACACTGTTTTACTGGCTTACGGCGGCGGCTTTATCAAGGGCAACGGTATCTATGACGAAATCGTTTCCATTTTAAAAGCTGCCGGAAAAAATATCGCAGAGTTTTCCGGTATTATGGCAAACCCCACCTATGAAAAAGTATTGGAAGGTGCAAAGATCGCGCGAGAAAACCATGCCGATATTATTCTGGGTGTCGGTGGTGGCTCGGTGATGGACTGCTGCAAAGCGATATCATTGGCAGCCAAATATGAAGGCGATATCTGGGAAGACTTCTGGGGGCGCAACGGCGTCATTGACTTTGAACCGCTACCTTTGGGGGTGGTGGTTACGGTTGCAGGTACCGGTAGTGAATGCAATGGCGGCGCTGTGATCACAAATAAAGAGAAAAAAGTTAAGACCGGACGAGATTATCCAAAATGCAATCCAAAATTTGCTTTGATGGATCCAACCTATACTTACAGCGTTCCCCAAAAACAAATGGTTGCCGGAGGCTTCGATATCCTCAGCCACATTATGGAGACTTATTTTAGCGAACCCAACGAAGACAATGTATCCGACGATATCATGGAGGCCCTGATGAAGAGTGTGATCCGTAATCTACGTGCAGCAATCAAAGACCCAAAGGATAGTACGGCTCGAAGCAATCTCATGTGGGACTCCACTATGGCGGAAAACCGGATCATTAAAATGGGCAAAAAGTGCGACTTCCAATGTCACAATATGGAACATCAGCTGGGAGCCTACACCGATTGCAACCATGGATGCGGCCTGGCAGTCTTACACCCAGTTTATTACTCTCATATTTACCGCAATGGGCTTTCCAAATTTATTCGGTTTGCGGAAAATGTCTGGGGCATTTCCCGCGACGGAAAATCTGATGAGACATTGGCCAAAGCGGGCATTGAAGCTCTGGCAGATTTTATTAAGGAGATCGGCCTCCCCACTACTTTACGGGAACTTGGTATGACCGACAGACATCAGCTAAAAGAAATTGCCGATTCCTGCGGCATCTCAGCGGGAAGCTATAAAAAAATGACTCATAAAGAAATCCTTGAGATATTTAACGAATGCTTTGAGTGAAAGGAGTAACATTCATGAAAAGATTAACTGCATTATTGATGGGCTTGTTGTTGGCACTGAGTCTTGCATCCTGCAGCGATGGTAATTCTTCCGATACTTCTGTCCCGGCAGATTCAGCAGACGCCAATGAAGAAAACGTTTTGATTGCTTATTTTTCCAAAACAGGAAATACCGAGGAAATCGCCAATGAGATTCAATCATTGACCGGAGGTTACCTGTTTAAAATTGAGACCGTAGAACCCTACCCGGAAGATTATACCGAAACGACAGAAGTGGCCCAGCAGGAATTGAACGATAGTGCACGCCCGGAAATATCCAGAACTGTAGAAAACATGGAGCAGTATGAAGTCATCTATCTCGGTTACCCCATCTGGTGGGGGAACGCCCCCATGGCAGTGTATACCTTTTTAGAGTCTTACGACTTAAGCGGAAAAACCATCGTCCCTTTCTGCACCAGTGGCGGAACTCAAATTGAAGAAAGTATTCCTATGTTAGAAGAAGCTTGTGCCAAAGCAAAACTTTTAGAAGGGCTTACCGCCAATGATCCTGATGATGTGGAACCCTGGCTGGAGGAATTGGGTCTTCTTGCGGAATAATGGTTTACTTAACTGTTTTACGAACCGTGCAAAACCAATCGTAAGGAGGGGTTTCGAAAGGAATCGAGTGTTTATCATTTTATTATGATAGTAATCACGTTGGTTGCCTGCAGTCATACAGAAAACGGAGCCTCTCAAAGCAATATACTCATCGCTTATGCATCCGTAGATGATGGAGGAGACGAAAATAGTATAGAAGCGACGGCAAGATTGCTCCAGCATACCATTTGTAGCACATCGGGAACAAGGAAAATATCAGGGATCTTACTTCTTATAAATGTATCCCATTGGGATTTGCGGGAAAGTACAATACTCTTCCTGCGTCAATTCCGTCTTTTCTGGAAGAACATGATTTTAGCGCCAGAATCATCATTCCTTTCGCAATCGGCGAAGGGAATCAACTATCCTCCATTTCCGCTGCGGTCTCCCGGCTTCAACCGGGAGCATTATCCGAAAAAACTTGCTGACATTCTCTGGCGATGTCGACAGTCATAAGCAAGAGATTCTCCAGTGGGCACAAAACCTGGAACTTTCAAGCAATGAAGCAGTAAGGTAGCCTCGGCGACGGTCACTCCCCATAAAAGACAGAGCCTTTACCTATGAGAGGAGAATCACGCTCCTACCGTGACTGAATACACGGAAAACAATGGCAGCTATTCCGACGATCTGGATTTCCGTCCTTATATCATCAGCTTTCCCCTATCCGATGATACAACGGCAAAAGGAGCGATTCTTATTTACCCCGGCGGCGCTTTCCAGTTTCGCAGCGATTGGCCCGAAGTCACAGAGGTGGCCGAAGCCATGAATGGACT
>CAJFVQ010000002.1 GCA_904420535.1 Candidatus Cryptoclostridium obscurum | reverse complement strand
TGTGTCTTTTCTTTTGATGGCGTTATCCTTGGGCACCATGGGATTTTTCTCCGCCAATACTCCCCTTTGGGTATTGGTGCTTTGTCTCGCCGGATTTGGTTTGGGCGTCGGAAGTTTCGGTTCTCCTAACAATAGCACGGTACTGGCGGGGATCCCATCCCAGAAGCAGGGATACGGCGGCAGTTTTTTGGCCACGATGCGAAACCTCTCTTATGGGGCGGGTACTGCGTTTTTCAGTTCCTTTTTCGCCATGCAGTTCGCAACAATTTCATTGACAACACCGGAAAAGGCTGCTTACATTTTGGCCCTTCAGCATTCCTACTGGACAGCAGCAGTTTTTTGCCTTATCGGCCTTGTTTTAACCTTATGTTTTCAGCAAAGTAAATAAAAAATGTCCGAAGTTCTCTTCGGACATTTTTTATTTACTTACAGTGGATCACTATCGCTCAGGCCTGAGGCGTCAAAGCTCCACCGCCATCCAAGGTTACGGTAGCACCGTTAAGCCATGCATTGGCTTCGTTATCGCTATCGTAATAGATGGTATGACCATTGGAAACAATATTGGCAAGGGATTCATCATCGTCAGTAATAGAAGAGACATAGGAATCTGCGGTTACTTCCCAGACCGAATCGGACGACAATGCAATGGACACAGTTCCGCTATTGTCGGCATCAACAGCGCCAGTAAATGTCGATCCCTCCGAGAGATCCAATGCTACGGCGCTGATATCATCACAGAGGACATCACCCATCAAAATCTGTTTTTTCGCCGTAAAGGTCAAATTACCGCCATTGGCCCCGGGAATTCCCCAGTTGTTGGTATTGTTCCCCGCGACATCCACAAGAATATTGGAATCAAAATTTAGTTCCACATTGGTCAAATGGATCTCTGCTTCCGTATTGGTAATGTAAAACATGGGGCCATCGGAAATAGTGGAAATCGCACTGTCCGCAGCGGTGAGAACACCGGTTCCCAATTCCGCGTCACCGGAGGTACTTTGATAAATCATTACACCGTTAGGACCGGCACCAGTAAGATCACAATGCTCAATGGTAATGGAGTTTTTCCCTTCCACAACCATAGACTGGGAACCGGTCGCAGTACCGGTGATATCTTTTGCCACGATATCACCCGTAGAATAAATACAGGGAGAACCATCTCCCGCTGTGGAGAGTGTACCGCCGGTCACATTAATAGTGCCTTCCCCTCGGTCTGTGGCCAGCGTCGCGCAATGGTCACCGGTCGTAGTGATATCCACATCTTCTGCCACAATGGAACCACCATAAGTTGCATCCAAACCCCGAGAGGAATTTCCTGTAGTATGAATGGTGATGCCGTGAATAGAGACAGAGGCTCCTTCCCCCGTAGCAAATATGGCATTTGCCCCTTCAGCTTCTGTAGAAATTGTCACATCGGTCAAATCTGCGGTGCTATTGGATGAGACTACAAATCCCGCATTCAGACCGTAAAAGTTACTTTCATCCTCACTGGAAGTATCGCCGCGTTTCGTCAACCTCGCACCATTCGCCGTGAGATTTCCTCCGTTCCTTACCAATACGGAACTGAGGTTTTCTTCCTCCGCCGCCACGGTCTCGCCATCGAGGATTTCATCGGTACCGTCTATGGTTTCAACAGCAGTCAATTCGATGGAACCGACAGACGAATTCTCTGCAACCCCCCCGCCTGCTTCCTGAAGAATAACGGTTTTCGCCTCATGTCCTTCATAGGTGAGGCTGACAAAATTGCCGACACTGAGTGCGCTGATATCCAAAAAATCCTCGCTGCCTTCTTTGGTAATCACAGTATTTCCCGTAATCTCCAACTCCACTGTTTCGCCGGTGAAATCCAGCATGGAGGGGGGATCACTCCCCTGCTCCGCACCACCGTTTTTCGGCGGCGGTCCCTCGCCTTGATCGCTATCGTTTTCCGGAGATTCTGACAGCGCATTCTCACCGCCAGCCATGGCATCCTCCTTTGCCGTCCCCAGTGCGACGACAATGGAGCTTTCGTTGATCTCTTCGATCTGTCCCAGAGAACTTTGTTCTTTTCCGCAAGAGACGAGCATGAGCATGATCGCAAATAACATCAATAGCAATACTGTCAATTTCTTCATGTAAATATCCCCCCGGGCCGAACTGCTGTTTTTACCATCATCCTCTTCCCTCGTGTCGAGATCGTGAACATGATGTGATTTTATCAAAAGAAAAACCGCAACAATCAAAGATGGATAAAGTAAATTTGCAAAGCCTGTGAAAAATATGGAGAAACTATCAAACTATGCAGGAAATCACGGCGATCAGGTCGAAATTTTCACTTTAACGGTTCATGATTCACACAATCATCACAGAACAGAGGTAAACTTTTGATAACTTTGTCTTTTCTTTCATAAATTTATTGCAAAATATAACAGGACATGCGAATTTCCCAACGAAAGATATGATAGAAATTCCCAAAGCATCACAATTGGAAATTCATGTTACAACCATGGGAACGAACTCCCAAAAAAAACGTATTAAAATTTAGGACGGATTTATTTATACTCGAAAGGAAGTTTCATTATGAGTATTTTATTGACCGGCGGCGCCGGCTATATCGGAAGCCATACCTGCGTTACATTTCTCAACGCGGGATATGATGTCGTGGTTGCCGATAATTTCTGCAACAGCAAACCGGAAGCCGTAAAACGGGTCGAAGAAATTGCCGGAAAAAAGGTGCCGCTTTACGCCATCGACGTTGCTGACAAAAGAGCATTGGACGAGTTGTTCCAAAAAGAAAACATCGAATCGGTGGTTCATTTTGCAGGCCTCAAGGCTGTGGGCGAATCTTGCGAAGTACCGTTGAAATATTACCGAAATAATTTGGACGTCACCCTAACCTTGATGGAAGTCATGGAGGATCACAACGTAAAAAAAATCGTTTTCAGTTCTTCGGCTACGGTTTACGGTGTGCCGGAAAAAGTTCCCATTGACGAAACGATGGCCACAGGCTGCACCAACCCCTATGGTTGGACCAAATTGATGACGGAACAGATCCTCACTGACGCAGCAACTGCCGATCCGGAGCTCAGCGTCATTTTGTTGCGTTATTTCAACCCTATCGGCGCCCATGAAAGCGGCCGCATCGGGGAAGATCCCAACGGCATCCCCAGCAACCTGCTGCCCTACATCGCCCAGGTGGCCATAGGAAAATTAAAACAACTCCAAGTCTTTGGCAACGATTATCCCACCCATGACGGTACCGGCGTGCGCGATTATATCCACGTCATGGATTTGGCTGCCGGCCACTTGAAAGCCATTGAATACGCAGAGGAAAACAAAGGCACCTCCATTTTCAATCTGGGTACCGGCGTCGGTTACAGCGTACTGGATATTGTCAAAGCTTTTGAAAAAGCCAACCATGTCACCATTCCCTATGTCATCACCGACCGCCGCCAAGGAGATATCGCGGAATGTTATGCTGATCCTACTTTGGCTCAAAAGATGCTCCACTGGAAGGCAGAGCGTTCTTTAGAAGCAATGTGTAGAGATGCTTGGAATTGGCAAAAAAACAATCCTCAAGGATTCTGAGAAAGGAAAGAAGCATGAAAGGTATTGTTCTGGCCGCAGGTCGAGGCACTCGGCTTTATCCCATCACCAAGCCGGTCCCCAAGCCCTTGCTGCCAATTTATGATAAACCGCTGATATATTATCCCCTAGCCGTTCTGTTAGAAGCCGGAATCCGGGATATCTTGATCATCGTCCCCCCCGGGGAAGAATCCACCTTTTCCGATTTGTTGGGAGACGGCGCTCAATGCGGTGTGAAAATCCGATATAAGGTACAGGAGATCCCCCGCGGCATTGCCGACGCTTTTATGGTAGGCGAAGAATTCATCGGCAATGACAGTGTTTGCTTAGCATTGGGAGATAATATCTTTTACGGTCGAGACGACACCTTGAAACAAAAACTTCTCCACGCAAAAGAAAACGACGGGGCTACGGTATTTGGTTATTATGTGGACGACCCCCGCCCCTTCGGTGTTGTGGAATTCGATGCCGAAGGCAAAGCAATCTCCATTGAGGAGAAGCCGGCTCACCCCAAATCGAACTATATTGTTCCAGGTCTTTACTTTTATGACAATCGAGTCATAGAAATCGCAAAAACCGTTACGCCTTCAGCCCGAGGGGAACTGGAAATCACCTCGGTGAATAACGTCTATTTGGAACAAGAACAACTTCACGTTGTTCCATTGGGGCCGGAATTTCAATGGCTCGACGCGGGAAATGCCGAAAGCCTACTAGAAGCCGCCACAGTGATTCGCAACCTTCAAAAGGAAAGCGGTTTCATGGTAGCCTGTATTGAAGAGATCGGATGGCGGGAAGGCTTCCTATCCACCGAAGAACTGGCTGCGGTAGGCGAAAAGATGAAAGCCACCGATTACGGTCAATATCTTATTGCATTAAGTCAGAGGAAATTATAATGGTAGCGCAAATACAAAAAATTTGGAATCAAATTGCATATTACGGTTCCTTCAGCGTTTCAGGCAAGGCAATTTCCGCATTCGCCCGTTGGGTGCGCCGTTTGTTGGATCACAGCTTCATCGCCTCGACGTTGGCTGATGAAAAGATTTTTTATGCCGCGGACAAGAGCCTTTTCGGGCGGCTTCTCCAAAAAATTTGGAGCATTTTTCCGTGGTTCGGAAAAAAGTTCGGCGGTTTGGCAGCGAACAGCAGCTTTGTCGCAAGCATTGGTCATTGGTGCCGCCACTGGGAAGAAATTCCCTTGGCAGCCATCGGCAGTTTTTTGGCAGCTTTTTCTCTAGGGCTATTTTTTCGGCTGAATACTGTTATCGGCGGTGCGGTTTTAATTTTCGGGCTCATTCTCATGCTAATCCCAGCAACTTTGGGCAACGCCCTCAGCAACAGCGGTATTTTACGGTTTCTGACAGGACACACCTTCGAAACAAAGGCCGAGGGGCGCATAGGGATCTACCTATGGCCTTGTATCTTTGGTCTACTGCTGGCAGCGGCAACCTATTTATGGGGCTGGCTTCCGGCAGCGGCGATCTTGGCCTTGGCAGTAGGAGGCGCTGTTCTTATGACAGAACCAGCGGTGGGGCTCTGTCTCTGCGTCTTTTTAACACCCTTTCTTCCCACCATGGCCATGGCGGGACTGATCGGGGTCATCATTCTTTGTTACGGACTGCGTCTCATGGGTGGTGTGGAATACCGCTTTCGCATCGACACCGCGGCGATCCTTTTTATAGCCTTTGGTGTGATCTTAATATTCTTTGCAGTCACCGGCTTCGCGCCGTCTTCTTCCATTAGAATCGCCATGCTGGAATGTTTGTTCATCGCGGCTTATCCCTTGATGATTCTTCTCATGGACTCCAAAGAAAAAATCCATGCCATGGTATTTCTTTTCTGTCTCGGCGCATTTTTTGCCGGTCTTGTTGGTCTTTACCAATATCTTTCCGGCGCCGTCGATACAACCTGGACTGATACTACGCTTTTTGAAGATTTGCAACTACGGGTTTACTCCACTTTTGATAATCCCAATGTTTATGGTGAATATCTGCTTATGGCCATTCCCATGGCGGGGGTCATGTGCTATATCGCCAAACGTCCCCTCATGAAAATTTTCTACGGCGGCACCACGCTGCTGTTGCTGTTAAATCTTGGGCTGACTTATTCCCGCGGCTGTTACCTTGCCATCATGGTAGCGGTATTCATTTTCGTCTGGTTCGGCGCGCGGCAGCTGATGATCTTGTGCATTCCGGCGCTGTTGGCCCTACCCTTTGTGATGCCGGCCAGCATTGTCAGCCGTTTTGCCTCAATCATCAATTTTGCCGACAATTCCACCTCCTATCGTCTCAGTATCTGGCAGGGCACCGTAAGTATGCTGGAACATTATTGGATGCTCGGCATTGGTTTGGGAGAAAGCGCCTTTAATACCGTATATCCCCTCTATGCCCACGACAGTACATTTGCCCAGCACGCACACAGCTTATACCTCCAGACCCTTAGCGAAACGGGGATCGGTGGTTTCGTCCTTCTGATCTGCGCGCTATTCGCGTTTTTATCCATCGCCTATGTGGCCCAGCGTAAAGTTCGGGGAACGAAAACCATGTGGTTTATTATCGCGATGATGGCTGGGATCACGGCCTTTCTGTTCCAAGGGATTTTCGATTACGTCTGGTACAATTACCGCGTGTTCCTCCTGTTTTTCATTACCATGGGGATCACCGGTGCAGTCAGCTATCTCGTTATGAAAGAGGGGAAAGCAGTCTTTGATTAAGTGCATCAATATCATATCCGACACCAACATCGGCGGTGCGGGAAAAGTGTTGCTGAGCTATTTGCAAAACCGCAATCGAAGCGATTTCAATCAAGCCGTCATTGTTCCTCAGGGAAGTTTACTAATCCCGGAAATTGAAGGGCTGGGCGTGCGGGTCATTCCCTTCAACGGAATGGCAGACAGAAGCTATGACAAAAACGATGTCAAAGGCTTGATGGCGCTGTTAAAAAAAGAAAGGCCCGACGTGGTCCACTGCCACGGCGCCTTATCGGGGCGCATCGCAGCGACGCGCTGTGGCATCAAGTCAGTTTATACCCGCCATACCATCGCCGACCAGCCGGCTTATAAAAAACGATTCCCTTTTAAACAGATCCTGGGGTATATTAATAATCATTACAGCGACGTCATCATCGCCGTATCACCGGCGGCCAAAGACAATATCGTGGAGATCGGCACAAATCCCAACAAAGTCGAGATCGTATTCAACGGCATCCCTCACCCCCCAGTATTGACAGAAGAGGAAAAAAGAGCAGTACGAAAAAAATACGGTATCGAGGAACATGCCTTTGTCTGCGCGATTATTGCCCGGTTGGAAGAAGCCAAGGGACACCGTGAGGTATTGGAAGCCGCCAATCTCTTAAAGCAACAGGGAGAAAACGTCATTATCGTCATTGCGGGCACTGGCAGCATTAAGGAATTACTACAAGCGGAAGCTAAGGCCAAGAATCTTACCAATGTGATATTCACAGGATTCCTTAAAAACATTTGGGAAATCGAAAATATCATGAATCTTCAACTCAACGCCTCCTATGTGGAAGCGACCTCCATGTCTTTGCTGGAAGGGATGAGCTTAGGAATTCCCGCCGCTGTCAGCCGTGTGGGTGGCAACCCTTATGTGATCGAAGACGGTGTCAATGGAGTCTTATTCCCAGAAAAAGACGGTGAAGCCATTGCCCGGGCGATTCTGCGGTGTAAAAACGACGAATCCCTCTATCGAACCATGGCGGCAAACTGCACCAAAATATTTGAACAACGCTTTACCGGCGAAGTAATGGCCCGACAGATCGAATCCATTTACCGCCGTTTGGCTCAAAAAGGAGAGTAACTAATGGGAAGAAAAAGAAAATTCGGCGCTTTGGATGTGGTCATCATTTTAGTGATCATTGCCATCGTAGTAGTGGCAGTCAAGTTTTTCGCTACTGACAGTGATGGGGCCGGCAGCAGCAGCGGTGACACGGTTCATTTCACTGTAGAGATCAGCAATGTTCCCGCTAATTATCTCGAAGGGATTGCAGAAGGTGACGAAGTCTACGATGCCAAAGTTGGCGGTTATTTAGGTACGGTCGTCGATGCGGAATTGGTCACTGCCACTGCTATCGTCTATGATCCAAACACAAACACGAACAGAGAGGTCGATGTAGAGGGCACACAAAACGCCCGCATCACCGTGGAAGCACAGGCGGAAATCAGCGACAGAAACACCTCGGTATCGGGGAATGATATTATGGTTGGAACGGAACTAAGTTTGCGTTCCAACAATTTCGCAGGCAGCGGCTATTGCATCATTTTGGAGGAAAAATAACATGGTGATAGATAAAAAAGGGAAATTATTCGGGAAAATCAGCGTATTGGATCTCATTGTCATTGTCGTACTGATCGTGGCGGTGGTCGGCTGCATTTATAAATTCGGACCGGGAAAAGCCAACGGAACCGTTGTTTCCAGCGGCGATACGACCCTGAATATGGTCATCAAGACCGGCAGTACACGGCAGTTTACCGTCGACGCGCTTCACGTTGGCGACGCCGTTTATGAAGTCCACGGTGATAAAATCGGCACCATAACCGATATCCGTACAGAACAGGCCTATGAAACGGTGGATACTCACGACGGAAATAAACAATATCTTCCTGTGGAAAACCGTTATTTTGTCTATCTCACAGTGGAGGCCGAAGGAACCATCACAGAAAAAGGCTATTTTATCAACGGCAGCAAACAATTTTCCAAGGGAAATAGCGTCAGCATCGAAACGCAATATGTCACTTATTCCGATTGTAATGTCTACTCCATTGGGGAAACGGAATCATAAGCATAACCAATCAGACTGATATAACACATAAAAAACGTCCTCACCTTTTTTGGGGAAGGACGTTTTTTGATTGATTTCGTCTGATATCACAGAAAATGGCAGAGTTTTGCGTCATTCAAAAATCATGATTAGGGGAATCTTAATCCAAGTGCCATAGCTACACAATTTTGAAAAAAACCAAGTATCTGATGCTTATTTTTAATCGAAAGCTTCTTTCAATCTCTCCAGAAAAAGCTCAGCAGCGGTAGAAAATACCTGATACTTTTTCCAAACGATATTTAAGCCCGACTCCAATCGTGGGGTTAACGGCCGAAAACAAAGGCTGCTGTGTTCCGCGGTATTCACCAGCTTATCAATGGTAATAGCATACCCCACTCCCGCTTCCACCATAATGGCCGCATTATAGACCAGGTTAAATGTGGTTACAATGTTTAGCTTTTCAAAATCATCGCCAAACCATTGGCAAAACTCGTTAGCACCGACACCCCTTTCCACTGCCTGGCGGGAACAGAGCAAAGGAAGATCGAGCAGATCCTCTTTACAAATGGAATCTTTTTGGGCCAAAGGACTGTCCCGCCGCATCGCCACTCCCCAGCGGTCCTTAGCCGGAAGGTCGAGATAATCATATTTGGAAAGATCCGCAGGCTGGATCAAAATGCCGAAATCCAAAAGACCTTTGTCCAATCGTTCCGTCACATCTTGAGCATTGCCACTATGCAAATGGTAGCGAATCCCCGGATAGACCTCCCTCAATTCCTTGGCAATTTGAGCGATTAATTTGATGGCCTCTGTTTCCCCGCTGCCGATATAGATATCGCCACTGACCATGTTTTCCATGGAAAGGAACTCCGCCTCGGTCTTATCCACCATGGAAATAATTTCTTCGGCTCGTTTTCGCAAAATCATCCCTTCCGCTGTCAGAGCCATATGGTGACTTCGACGAATAAAGAGCTTTTGTCCCAACTCCTCCTCTAAATCTTTGATCTGCCGAGAAAGCGTAGGGGCAGTGACATGCAAGGAATTTGCTGCATTGGTGATACTACCCTCTCTGGCGATGGCTAAAAAATAACGAAGCACTCGAATTTCCATCAATGATCCCTCCTTAGATTCGATTATATCCCATTATGATTTGCCTGTAAAGCAAATCATATGTTACAAATTAAGTATTTGCTATTTTTCAACGGGAAACCTATAATAGAACTACAGGAGGTGGTCAAGTGAACGGACCATCGAAAGAGGATCAGCTTTTTCAAAACTTAAAAGACGCGGGCTGTGATGGAAGGACCGTCGAAACCTTTTTCAAACTGCGAAAAGAAGGCCGCCAAAAGGAGGTCCTTCGGCTTCTTTCCCTCCATCGAGCCTCTTTACTGGATCAACTCCACGTAAGCCAGCAGCGGCTCGATTGTCTTGACTATCTGATCTACACAATGAAACGAGAACGAACATAAATCACCATTCTAGGAGGTATTTTTATGAACATGTATTTTGATTTCAACAATCCCACCCGTATTCTTTTCGGCAGGGGCAAACTAAATGAACTAGGGAATCAACCGATGCCGGGGAAATAGGCAATGGTGCTGATCTCCAACGGAAAATCAACCAAAGAAAATGGCTATCTGGACAGAACACTGGAACAACTTCATAACGCCGGTGTAAAAACCGCGGTCTGGGCAGGGATTATGGAAAATCCTTTGAAAGAAGCCGTGATGGAGGGAGCCGCCTTTGCCAAAGAAAATCACTGTGATTTCATCGTCGCTTTGGGCGGCGACGCCGTATTGGATGCATCCGTAGCCATCTCTGCCATGGCCACCAATGAAGGCGACCTCTGGGACTACGTACAAGGCGGTACCGGGAAAGGGATGCCTTTGCACCATAAGGGACTGCCCATTGTAACCATCACCACCACTGCAGGCACAGGTTCGGAAATCAACTGCTGGGGCGTCATATCCAATCTGGAAACAAAAGAAAAAATCGGTTTTGGCGATCCCATGCTTACCCCGGTTTTGGCCATTGTCGATCCTGAACTGATGAAAACCGTACCGTCAAAATATACTGCCTACCAAGGGTTTGACGCTTTGTTCCACAATACCGAAGTCATGATGTCCAAAGGTGTCAATATTTTAAGCGAGACCATTGCTTTGTCCGCCATTGAGCATATCGCCAAATATTTACCGCGGGCTGTCAAAGACGGAAACGATATCGAAGCCAGAGAACACGTCGCTTACGGTAGTACCATGGCGGGAATCACCATGCAGCTCACGTCTACAACGGCGCAGCACAGCATGGAGCATTCCATGAGCGCCTATCATCACAATCTGCCTCACGGTGCGGGACTTATTATGATTTCCAAGGCTTTCGCGGAATTTTTTATTCAACGCCATGCCTGCGACGAACAGTTCATTAAAATGGCAAGGGCCATGGGGATGGATCATGCCGACCGAGCGGAAGATTTTATCACTGCTCTTATGAATCTGCAAAAAGACTGCGGAGTCGACGATCTAAAAATGAGCGATTACGGTTTTACAACCGATGAATTCATGACATTGGCGAAAGGCGCCCGCTCCATGCAAGGGGGTCTTTTCCTTGCCAATCCCTGTGAAATGACGGACGAAGACTGCGCCGGCATCTTTGAAAAATCCTATCGTTGAGGAGGAACCGTATTATGGAACTGGAGGCATTTTTTGCATCTATGGATCGCGGAGAAACAGCAAAAGCGGGCAGCGAGGCACACCAATGTATGCATGTACTGGCCCAGGAAGCGTTGGGTTTAACAGCAAAACTCAACGGATCTTATCATTCTCCGGAGGAAGTGCGGGAGATCATGTCCCAAATCACAGGGAAGCCCTTGGACGAAACCTTCGCAATGTTCCCTCCTTTTTATACGGAATGTGGTAAGAACATTCACATCGGCAAAAATGTTTTTATCAACTGCTGTTGCCATTTCCAAGACCAGGGTGGCATTTACATCGGCGATGGGGTGCTCATCGGTTCCCATGTCGTGTTGGCCACCATCAATCATGACCAAAATCCGACACAACGAGGGGATAACATTCCCGGCCCGATCCATATTGGAAACAATGTTTGGATCGGTTCCCATGCAACGATTCTTCCGGGCGTCACGATTCACGACAACGCCATTATCGCCGCCGGGGCGGTGGTGACCAAAGACGTACCCCAAGACGTTATTGTCGGCGGCGTCCCTGCTAAAATCATCAAAAACATAGAACATTCAAAGAACAGCTGATGGTTCCATCACTACGATAATCTTACAAAAGAGCAAATGCTCCAACCCAAAAGGATGCCTGATTCTTTAGAAAGAATCGGCATCCTTTTTTAGTCTCGAATGGATTGTTAATTTTCCTGCTCGCAGTTACTCTTGGCTTTCCAAAGTTTTGGCGGCAGTGTCCAGCAGCGTATCGACTTTTTCCAATTCATTACCGAGAATATCAGCTTCCTCCTCGGTAATATTTTTGGAATCAAGGGCGGCTTTCGTCTTAGTGCTCAAGGAATCCAAGGTTTCTTCCAAGGTTTCCAATTCGCTGGTGAAGGCTGTGCGCTGTACATTGGACATGGAATCCTTGGCAGCGTCAACACGGCCAGAAAAATCCTGAGCCGCAGTATTCAACTCGTCCAGTTCCTGACCAATACCAACGTTTTCCGCTACTTGCGCTGCGGTTCCTTCGGTATTGTTATCATCGCTGTCTACAGCATCTTTCACGCCTTCCGCGCCATCTTCTACGGCGTCTCCTGCGGCGTCAGCTCCGTCTTTGACGGCATCGCCGGCGTCATCCACAACATCTTCGGCTCCGTTTTCCACGTCATCAACCATTTCCTGACCGTCTTCTACAGCATCGTCGGCGCTGTTAGTGGAACAAGCGGCAAAGGCAAAGCACAGTACCAATGCCATGAGCAACACGGTTAATTTTTTCATGATCTGTCCTCCTCTGTCTCCACAAAATGTGTTTTGGGATGTTTTTTGTCGAAGGAAAGAGGATCGGTACCGTGACAAAGAAGATTTAACTGCACGCGTAAGTAACGGTTTGTTCCATGCAACTGACCTTCTTTTCCTGTGACGGCAAAAGTATTTGAGGTTCGTTCCTTCATATTTTTTCCTCCTTTTTACCTTTTGACGGTTTTAGTTTTTCCCAAAGGGAAAAAAGTAAAACGGAAAATTTTTCAAAGAGAAATCCCATACGGACATTTTTCCGTCCCTGAAAGTATTACCAATTTTTCACAAAAATACTCTTGACACCTTGTAAATAGTTGCTATAATAACTGTTAATGTCATTAACATTATTAAAATTAAAAATTCAGGAGGTTAACTATGAGCACCGATGAAATTGCCAGAGAGCTCTTTTCCTCCATTCATCGTCAACAAAAGATGCTTCCCAAAATCAAGGGGTTGGAACAAGTTTCTCTGGGAGACATGGCCGTTTTTGGCGCTATCATGAAAAATTTGCCAGAAAAAGACGGCAAAGCCGTAGCCATGGGCACTTTGCACCGCTATTTACGCATGTCACCTCCGGCATTGTCCCAGAGCATCAATCGCTTAGAAGACAAAGGACTGGTCGAACGCGTTTTTTCCAAAGAAAACCGTAGAATGACTTATGTGGCTTTCACAGAGGAAGGGAAAAAGATCTATCACCGCGAACGGATGCGCATGGACGCCATTGGTAAAAAAATAGTGGAACGCATGGGAAGGGAAGAAGCCAAAGAATTAATTCGTTTGACCAATCGTTTCCATGACGTTATGGAGGAATTAATCCTAGAGCAAAAAGAATCTTGTAAAAAGTGAAAACAGATTTTATCATTCACTTCCTCGGTAAAAGCAAAAAACGTAAAAGATTGTATCACAATGAAAACGAAGGAGAATTTGATTCATGCTACGACTGCTAAAGTATTTAAAGCGATCCTTCCTCCCCATTATCGCAGTATTGGCCCTGTTAATTTTAGAGGCCTATTGCGACCTGGCGCTGCCTCAATATACCTCTGATATTGTCAACGTCGGAATTCAGCAGGGAGGCATCGAGGATATCGCCCCAACGGAAATTCGCACATCAGAAATGGAAAAACTGCTTCTCTTTATGGAAGAAGAGGACCAAAATACGGTGGAATCTCATTATGAAATCAAAGATCGAATCATTGATGGAGAATCCGTTTCCGTTTATGTGCAAAAAGAAGTAGATGATGACACCGTTGAGGAGCTTAATAGCATTTTTGAAGTACCGATGCTACTGGTTAATGCCATTGAAAACGGTATCAATGCCCAAAACAGCGAAGGCGAAGCCGAAGAGAGTCAGAATTTGGCAATCTTTCAAGAAATGATCCCCGAAGGCGCCGAAGGTGATTTCTTTACAGTTTTGCCGACATTACCAGAAACACAACAGGAAGAACTCCTCTCCGCCATTGGCGAAGAGGGACAAAAACTGAAGGAAACTTTGGGCAGTTCTACCCTTCGCCAAATGGATGTGGCCTATGTGCAGAAACAATACGAATCCTGCGGCATCGACACCGACAAACTGCAAACAAATTATATCTGGAAAACCGGTGCCCAGATGGCAGGATTTGCTCTGATCATTGCGGCAACTACCGTTCTCATTTCCCTTTTGGCTTCGCGCATTGGTGCGCTTTTTGCTAGAGATGTACGCAAAGATCTCTATACAAAAGTTGTGAGATTTTCCCACAAGGAGTTTCAAGATTTTTCTACAGCATCTCTCATCACGCGCTGCACCAATGATATTCAGCAAGTATTAATCCTGGTCATTATGATGTTGCGCATGGTGTTTTATGCCCCCATTATCGGGATCGGCGCGTTGTTTAAAGTGCTTCATACTGCCAGCAATATGACATGGGTCATCGGTATTGCTGTCGGCGCCATTCTTTTACTGGTCATTACCCTGCTTGTAGCAACCATGCCAAAATTTAAAGCATTGCAAAAATTAGTCGATAAAGTCAACCTCGTCACTAGAGAAATCCTTACAGGGCTGCCTGTGATCCGTGCTTTTAGCAGGGAGGATCATGAAGAAAAACGGTTCGACAGCGCCAACATCAACCTCACGAAGGCGAATCTCTTCGTC
Organism: Candidatus Cryptoclostridium obscurum; assembly: GCA_904420535.1. Classification (GTDB taxonomy): domain Bacteria; phylum Bacillota; class Dehalobacteriia; order UBA7702; family UBA7702; genus Cryptoclostridium; species Cryptoclostridium obscurum. The sequence continues at coordinate 35,187 of CAJFVQ010000002.1, read as the reverse complement.
AACCGAGCCATGGCTTTGATGATGCCCATGATGATGTTAATCATGAACGGGATATCCGTTCTCATCATTTGGGTGGGAGCCTCAGCCATCGATCAAGGTACGATGCAGGTGGGAAGCCTCATGGCATTCATCCAATATACCATGCAGATTATCATGGCATTTTTAATGCTTTCTATGATGAGCATTATGCTGCCCAGGGCCATGGTATCGGCAAACCGCATCGCCGACGTTCTGGCAACGGAAAACTCCGTGAAAGATCCGGCATCACCCAAACAGTTTGATCCAACGATCCAAGGTACCGTAGAGTTTCGAGACGTCTCCTTCCGTTATCCCGATGCGGAAGCCGATGTTTTAAAAGATATATCCTTTACGGCCCACGCCGGGGAAACCACTGCCATCATTGGCAGCACCGGTAGCGGAAAATCTACCGTAGCCAAACTGATTCCACGTTTCTTTGACGTCAGCAAAGGTGCCATTCTCATTGATGGCATTGACATCCGCGACGTAACCAAACATGACTTACGGGAAAAGATCGGCTACGTTCCCCAAAAAGCCAATCTCTTTTCGGGAACCATTGCTTCTAATATTGCTTACAGCGGTGATATGGATGAGGAAACCATTGTCAACGCCGCTGCCATTGCCCAGGCCACTGATTTCATCGAAGAAAAGGAAGAAGGGTTCCAAAGTGAAGTAGCCCAGGGGGGGACCAATGTTTCCGGAGGTCAGCGCCAGCGTCTTTCCATTGCCAGGGCCATTGCAAAAAATCCGGAAATCTACATTTTTGATGACAGCTTTTCCGCTTTAGACTATAAAACAGACGCGGCATTGCGCAAAGCCCTGAAACAAACCATTAAACACAGTACCATTTTCATCATTGCCCAGCGAATCAGTACCGTATTGGAGGCTGACCGCATCGTCGTACTGGACGAAGGGGAAATTGCGGGCATCGGCACCCACAGCGAACTGCTACAAACCTCTGAGGTTTACCGCCAGATCGCTTTATCACAACTATCCAAGGAGGAACTCGGCTTATGAGCAACGAAGCATCTCAATCCAATCGCCGTCGCCGAGGACCCATGGGCGGGGGCCCCATCGGCGCAGTGGAAAAACCAAAAGATTTCAAAGGTACCCTGGGAAAAATGTTCCGCTATATGGGACGTTATAAATTTGCAGTATTATTGGTTGTTATATTTGCTGTGGGCAGCACCATCTTTTCCATCATCGGTCCCAAAATTTTGGGGAACGCCACCACAGAGCTGTTTAACGGATTGATTAGCAAGGTCTCCGGCGGCAGCGGTATTAACTTCGATGAGATCGCAAGAATTCTCCTTTGGCTCATCGGCCTATATGCCGTCAGTTCCCTTTTTGCCTTTATCCAGGGTATCATCATGACCCAAGTCACCCAAAAAACTACCTATCGCCTACGCCGAGATATGGCGGCAAAAATCAACCGTCTACCCATGAAGTTTTTCGACTCCAAACAGCACGGTGAAGTGTTATCCCTCGTTACAAACGATATTGACACCATTTCCAACGGTCTGAATCAGAGCGCCACCCAGTTGATCACCTCGGTCACCACCATCGTCGGGGTTCTCGTGATGATGCTTTCCATTGATTGGATCATCACTTTGGTAGCCCTTTTGGTATTACCAATTTCAGCCTTTTTCGTATCTCAAGTAGTAAAACGCTCGCAAAAATATTTTAAAGCGCAACAGGACTATTTGGGACACGTCAACGGCCAGGTGGAAGAAACATTCGGAGGTCTCGACGTTGTTCAGGCCTTCAACCATGAAGAGGAAGATCTGAAAGCCTTCAATCAAGCCAACGATACCCTTTACCACGCCGCATGGAAATCCCAATTTCTTTCCGGGATGATGCACCCTGTGATGATGTTCGTGGGCAACCTCGGTTATGTGATGGTCGCAATCCTCGGCGGTTATTTCGCTGTCAGCGGCCGTATTACCGTAGGGAATATCCAGTCATTCATCCAATATATGCGCAGTTTTACTCAGCCCATCGCACAGATCGCTCAGGTGTCCAATATGATTCAGTCCATGACAGCGGCGGCAGAACGCGTTTTTGCCTTTCTGGAAGAAGAAGAGGAGGCTCAGAATACGGATGCACCAGTGCCTGCCCGAGCAGAAAACGTTCAAGGTGAGGTCACCTTTGACCACGTGCGTTTTGGTTATCACAAGGACAATGTCATTATTCACGATTTCAGCGCAGAAGTACAAAAAGGTCAAAAAATCGCCATTGTGGGGCCCACTGGTGCAGGCAAAACAACACTAGTAAAACTATTGATGCGATTTTACGACATCGACAGCGGTACCATCACCATCGACGGCCGTTCCATTTGCGATTTTGATCGCAGCGATTTGCGTCAAGCCTTTGGGATGGTACTCCAAGATACTTGGTTATTCTCCGGTACCATCAAAGAAAACATCCGTTATGGTAAATTGGACGCTACCGATGAAGAAGTTGTAGCTGCCGCAAAAGCGGCAAAGGTGCATCGTTTTATTACGACATTGCCTGAGGGCTATAATATGGAATTAAATGAAGATGCGACCAACATTTCTCAAGGACAGAAGCAGCTTTTAACCATTGCCCGAACTATTTTGGCAGATCCCAAAATATTGATTCTTGATGAGGCTACCAGCTCCGTGGATACCCGCACCGAAGAACGAATTCAAGAAGCAATGGACAATTTAATGAAGGGGCGCACCAGTTTTATCATCGCCCATCGCCTGTCCACCATCAGAAATGCTGATTTAATTCTGGTAATGAAAGACGGAGACATTATTGAACAGGGAACCCACGAAGAACTTTTGGCAAATACCAATGGTTTTTATGCCTCCATGTATCAAAGCCAATTCTCAGCTTAATCTATGGTCTCCAAATATTTTCAAATTTTAAATACTCTGTTCTCCATAGTTTGTGGGGAACAGAGTATTTTTTATCCAAATTTTTCTAATGGAATTTTCATCTCATTTTGATGCATTACTAAAGAAGGGAAGATATGCTATCATTACAGCAACTCTTTCATAGATATAGATGCGAAATCACCAATGGGCATCAATATTTTACAAAAGGCTTATCTTCCTTTGTCGCGGCATTGTTTCCTTTGGGATACAATCATTATCGAAGAACAAAATGAACCAATAAATTGACAAAGGAGTGTCATGATTTTATGGAAGCAAAAGATCATTTACTTTTAGGGCGTTATCTTTTGGCCGATCGGGGAATTCCTCCGGAGGATCCTCGATCCAAACGATTTTTGCAAGGTATTGTCTGGCCTGATATCAATGTACTCACCTATATTGCGGGCCATACCTTTCGTGATTCTTTTATTTTTATCGCTCCCAAAATCAAACGACTTCATAAAATAAACAACTGGGATTTGCGCGATTTTTTCGAATGTGGTAAAGTATTTCACTATCTGGCCGATTATTTTACCTTTCCTCATAACGATACCTTTCGCGGTGGTTTACGAAAACATCGTGCTTATGAAAGAGAGTTACATCTCATTTTTGAAACATTTTTGGCGAAGTATAAGCCCCCGAAAAAAGCCAATCCTCAAGATCTTGTAGCCATGGTGGAAAAATACCATGACGTCTATGAAAAACAATCGCCATCGATAAAAAATGACTGCCGCTACATTGCCGCCGTCTCATTTCTGGCAATTTCCGCCGTCATGCCGAAAGCAAAATTACGGCTGATTTTAGCGGCGTGAACGACCATTCGCCAACGAAAAAAAATAAGACAAGGAGATAAGAAAATGAAAATTCTCATCACAACCGATTGGGACATTCCCACCGTAAACGGTGTTGTCACTTCGGTACGGAACTTATGCAGGATTTTGCGTCAAATAGGACACGATGTACGCATTTTAACTTTGCGCCAAAGCGATCCCCAAGAAAAACTAGACAAAGATACCTGGCATCTTCACTCTATAGGAATTGGAAAGATTTACCCTCAGGCAAGAATGGCAGTGGGACTCAACCGTCGCATTTGGAGGGAAATTTTGGCATGGCAACCAGACATTGTTCACTCACAATGCGAGTTTAGCACCTTTCATTGGGCCCGACGGATTGCTGAATATTGCGATATTCCGCTGATTCATACATACCATACAATCTATGAAGATTACACCCATTATTTTTCTCCCAGTCAGGCCATTGGGAAAAAAGCAGCAGCGGTATTTTCCAACGCAATTTTGAACCATACAGACAGCGTCATCGCTCCGACGGATAAAACAGCGGAACTTTTGCGCGGTTACGGCGTCAGAACGCCCATTGAGACGGTGAGCACAGGGATCGATCTTTCGACTTATGCCGCCCCGATTCCTGTCGAACAACGAAAAGAGCTTCGGGCATCGTTGGGAATTGACGAAAACCGTATTGTGCTTCTCTCTTTGGGACGACTCGCCAAAGAAAAAAATATCCACGAAATCATCGCTATGATGGAAACCGCTCCCCGCGAAACCGTATTGGTGGTGGCCGGAGACGGCCCCTATCGCGAAACGTTGCAACACCAAGCACGCCATTTATCGAATCAAAGAAAAATTATCTTTACGGGTATGATTTCCCCCAAAGAGACCCCCCTTTATTATAATATGGCAGATATTTTCGTCAGCGCTTCTACCAGCGAAACCCAAGGGCTTACGTACCTTGAGGCTATGGCTTCGGGTTTACCCCTACTTTGCCGTGAAGACTCTTGTTTATCCGGCATTGTCACCCAGGAAGTAGAAGGCATTTTCTTCTCCGATCAGGAGGGATTCCGTCAAGGGGTGCAACGTCTGGCCGGAGATCATGCCTTCCGAAACGCTATGGGCACACGAGGAAAATTAAGAGCAAATGCCTTTTCCATGGAGTCCTTCGGGCAAAGGGTTTCTTCTATTTATTACGACACTTTGATGTTAAAAGAAAATCTCGCAAAATATCGACGTTTCGCCATATGAGAATATGAAGCAGAAGTCCATCAATACAAAAGTTCCCGTAAAAGCAGTTTGCTTTTACGGGAACTTTTGTTCCGAGTATTATTGTGACGAATTTCTCTCTGCCTGCATTGTTGCTTATGCTCAATTAATATGTTATACTCTCTTACAGATTATGACATTATTTATAACAATTCGACGCAACACGACAACAAGGAGACACATGAAAACAAGAAAAGAAATGAAGCGAGCGGCAAGAAAGTCGCTAAAAAAGCATTACCTCATGTTTGTGGCAATCTGCCTGATTGCCGCTTTCCTAGGCTCGGAATTCTCCTCTTCGCTGGACGCGGTCAAATCCTATTCCCAAGAAAGGGAAATTGCAGATAATCCTGGAACCGGGCTAACTACCGGCAGCAGTGCTGGGTTGATCGATGTAATAGAAGAAGCAATCATGGGGAATGAAGAGGCCAGCCGGGACCTGTCTCAACGGATTCAGGAAGAAAAAATTGAACAATCCCAAGAAGAAGACGGCCCCATGGGGAGAAGCCGCGGCCATCTGGCCAAAGCAGTCAACGGAATTACATCCGGGACATTGTTGGTGGGCTTACTCTCAACTGTAAATTCCGTTATAGGATCTTCCAATGTCACTTTCGCTATTTTAGCAATCTTTGCAGCCTTGCTCATACTCAGCACTTGGTTTTTCTTTTGTAATATCTATATTGTGGTGGCCCGCAGAATGTTTTTAGAGGGCCGCTGTTATGAAAGCGTTCCCATTGACCGATTTCTATTTTTGATTCGCGTCAAAAAATGGATCAAGGTTTCCGCTACCATGTTTGTTGAATTTTTCTATTTATGTCTTTGGAGTCTTACCATTATTGGCGGAATCATAAAAGTGTATTCCTATTATATGGTTCCCTATATTATTGCGGAAAACCCCGATCTCTCTCCCAATCAGGCCATTACTTTATCGAGAAGGATGATGCAGGGCCACAAATGGGAATGCTTTATTTTTGAATGGTCTTATGCAGGATGGTTCCTTTTGGGAATCGTCACATTTGGACTTTCGGCCATTCTCTATTCCAATCCCTATCAGGTAGCAGCCTTCTGTGAATATTATGCGGAACTCCGTAAGGAAGCCAAAGCCAAAAATCTTCCAGGAGCAGAATTGCTCAACGACGCTTATCTCTTTGATCCACCTGCGAGAAGTGTAATTGACGCGACTTACCAAGACGTCATCGCCATTATGGAGCGCCCCGATGAGGATATCGCATATCCTGGAAAAGTACGGCGATTTTTGGCCAATTGCTTTGGGGTAGTTTTTACTAATAATCCACAAGAGCAAGCCTATGAACAACACGAAGCAGACAAAATACGCATTAAAAAACTTACCGATGATGTTGAAGGAAAATCCTATCCCGGCCGACTTTTTCCCATCCCCGAAACGGAAAAACGCAGTCGTTTAGAAAGTCTCTACTATATGCGCCGTTACTCCATTTGGTCTCTTATTATGATGTTTTTTCTCTTCTCCTTCATCGGGTGGATTTGGGAGGTAAGTCTTCATCTCATCCAAGGCGACGGCTTTGTGAACCGTGGAGTAATGTACGGCCCATGGTTGCCGATTTATGGAGCGGGAGGCATTCTGATTCTGACTTTACTTTATAAAGTTCGAAATCGGCCGGCATTGGCTTTTGGTTGCGCAATTTTACTTTGCGGTGTAATCGAATATTTTACTTCGTATTTTTTGGAAATGCTCCATGGCGAGGTATGGTGGGACTACAGCGGTTATTTCCTCAATCTCAACGGCCGCATCTGCGCCGAAGGGCTTTTGATTTTCGGCTTGGGAGGAATGTTTGTCGTCTATACACTGGCTCCGCTTATTGATAATTTCGTGAAGAGGATCCGCCTGCGGCGTTTGATTCCTATCTCAGTATTACTGATAGGTCTTTTTCTTGCCGATCAAATTTATTCCTTCCAACATCCCAACACAGGAAAAGGCATTACAGATTACGATAAAAATGCTCTTATTCGACACAACATCGACCAATATGCAAAAGACAAATGGCATATGATGTAACGAAGTTGTGACGAAAAGAGGACATATTTCTGATGTTAGCACTCGTATTTCTTCCCCTATACCTCTTGTTCAATATTTATGTGGCGCGATGGCTCATCAAGTGGATGGGAGCATGTAGTAAACATTTTAAAAAACCATGGACAAGAGCACTCATTATGATGGTATATGTGTTCTTTGCCAGCGCTTTCCTTCTTGCTTATTTCATGCCCGACAGCGAAGTGCAACGGTTTTTCAAACAAATTGGTTTTTATTGGCTGGGAGTCATGGGATACACCCTTTTTACCATTGTCATCGTAGATCTTTTACGCATAATTCTTAAAAAGATCAAACGCATTGACAAAGAAACGCTTCACTCCCGCCGCACATTTGTGCTGATTGGCACATTGTGTGTCTTAGTCATTACCGCTGTAAGCGTCATCGGTGCCGTAAATGCCCGTATTGTCCGTACAACGGAATATGAAATTACCGTAAACAAAACAGCCGGGGACTTAGAACACTTAAATATCGTGCTTGTGGCAGACCTTCATCTAGGGTACCAAATTGGCCATCGTCAGATGGAACGCATGGTGGAAAAAATCAACGCCGCCAATCCTGATCTTGTAGTCATTGCCGGGGATATTTTTGATAATGATTACGATGCCTTAGAAGACCCGCAGCAATTGATCTCTATTTTACAATCCATCAACAGCCCCTATGGCGTTTACGCCTGCTATGGAAACCACGATATTCATGAGAAAGTCCTGGCCGGATTTACTTTCCGCCAAAAAGATATAAAAAAAGAAAGTGATCCTCGTATGGATCAATTTTTAGAAACAGCGGGCATTACATTGCTTCGTGATGAAGCGGTATTGATCGACGAGAGTTTTTATCTCTACGGACGGCCGGATCTGAAACGTCCCGGCAGAGGAATTGAAGAGCGAAAAACGCCTCGGGAAATCACGGAAAATATGGATCCAACGTTGCCTATAATTGTCCTTGACCACGAACCGGCAGAATTGCAGGAATTGGCCGATGCCGGTGTGGATCTCGATTTGTGCGGCCATACCCATGACGGCCAAATGTTCCCGGGGAATATTGTAATTCGTTTTCTTTGGGAAAATTCCTGCGGTTATTTACAAAAAGATCAGATGCACAATATCGTAACGTCAGGGGTAGGACTTTACGGCCCCAATATGCGCATAGGAACCAAAGCGGAAATCTGTCCCATCACCGTACATTTTCAACCTGCGAATGAAACGAAAAAGCCATCGGAATCATAAAACTCCGATGGCTTTTCTCTTCTCTTTTGCAGTATCATAGATAGGAACGGACGTTCACAGCAAGACGCTCCTCCAAAGCAATCAATCGTTTTGCGATCTCTTTGGAGGGTTCATCAGCAGCCTGATATTGATTCAAATAGCGGCTCAAGGACTTTACCCCCATATTGCAGCCGTCAGTCATTAAATCTGCCACAGTTTCGTCGGAAGGATCGGCAAACAAATCAACCTTAGTTTTCATCCAGGACATACTCTTGGCCATGGGATTAGGGGATTTTCCATCATCATGGTAGCGGTCGAGAAGGACTTCCAATTCTTTACGCAGTGATTCATGACTGTTTTTACAGTCCTCTAACTGTTTTTTCAAAGAGTCATTCGTGACATAGTCCATTACTTCGTCAATGGCCGATACCCCCATTTGGATGCCGGCGTCACATTCCCGCAAAAGTTTTATCGTATCTTGCTCAATCATAGATCATGCCTCCCGGTCTTTTTATGATAGTATTTCCCCAAACAGGATATTCCATGAATCAAAGGCCATAAGAACCTTGGGCAGGATCTAAAAATAAAGCGATATGAGGAGGATCGAAGGTGAAAATAATAAAAGAAATCAACAAAACAATAAGAAGAATCATAGAAAATCCCCAAAGAAACTTATTTGCGTCCATAGATCGCGCTTTTTTCAATTGACAGTAGGCAAACCAATAGGCCAGAACAGCCCCAATGACGAAGGTAAGAATATCAAGTACCAAAAAATGGTCTCCAATGATTCCCGTATAGGTATAAAAGACCACGACAATGGAAACCATGGCGATCAGCAAGGAAAAAACCTTTGTAGGTAAGAATCCCCTGATATTTCTTCCGTAAAAAAGATACTCAATAAAACCGAAGAGGACAATGGGCCAAAAGACCAGTTTTAAATGCTCCCATGTGCTTTCGTTGACAGCACCCAGCACCGCCCAAAAACTACCGCCAAACCAATCATAGACAAAATGCAGCAACGTTCCAACCAATAGAGTAAATAACAGACCCGAAAGATTCCAGAGAAACACTTTTTTCATCGTATTCTCCTTCCAGTTTTTCATATTCTTTTATTAAGATAATCTCATGGTTCCCGAAGAATGACATTTTTATCCGAGACACTGCAAATCATGTATGTTGGATTTTTGCGGAATATATCACAGCGTTTCACATCAACAGCACATCCAAAAGGAAGAAAAAAAGGAAGGAAAAATCGGTTACTGCCTCATTTACGATGAATATGGAAATTCCAAAGATAAGATTGGCCAGCCCAAAACCAATGCTCCGCGTTTTCATAAAAAAGCGCAATAGAAGAAAAGAAGAGAAAGCATGGTATGCTTTCTCTTCTTTCGCAAGACGGGTGGAGGCGATTGCGAAGATCAAGTGGAATTCCCGAACCTTGTATTTTAATCTTTCCAATCCACCTCGCATTCAGTAATCAAAGCGTTGATTTCTTGCCGCACTGCCAGAGGGACGATTTCCTTTGGAGTTTCCGCCAAGATTTCTTTGGCCTTGGCAATACTGTGATCGTACATATTAAGGGAGCCATTTGCTTCCCAATCATCTCTAGAATCGCGAACCATCATCTTTGGCACGGATTGCTCTGTTTTAAAATACTGGAACGTGTGAGGAGAACTGAGATATTCGCCTTTGATTCCAACTTCTTTGATGACATCTAGACAAAGAGCATCATCATTGACGGGTAGCCCCTTTTGAGAATACTTCAACATAGCGATAATATCAGCATCAGCAACAAGCAATGCAGGATCCATAATAAGACCACTGTCAAGCATCCCAGGACCGTAAATCAAGCTAGCGCCTGCTAACATTGACATCATCGCGGTCGAGGTTTTTTCATAGCCGGCTTGGATATCGGGAGTTTTAGAATCTGTCTAGGTACCTCCGACGAGACTGGGCACATCATAGAAGTTGCACATTTGGGCAAAGCCTGCGCTGAGCAAAGCGGCTTCTGGGCAACCCAGCTCTGCCACAGCATTACGGCGTTGGTCAAGAATACCGTTAGCGGCGCACCTTTTCGCACCGCTTGCGCCAATACCAACGCCGCCAATGTTTCTGCCAAATCTACAACCAAAGCACCGGTAATTTTAACAGGTGACATCCCTCCAGACATAGCCATGGAAAGACAACCAATGGGAATATGATGCTGGGCTCCCACAATAATGGCCTGACAAGCAGGTGAGAGGGCTGATGGTACAACCGCCAAAATTTAGGAAGGGGCGTTCGTGAAGATTATCAAGTGGCTGCAATTTTCACCAAAGTCTCAGCAGATCGTTTGCCCATAGGGCCAACAGTAACATTTTTATTAGTATTGTAAGCATGGGCCGTAAAGCTGTGGAGCTCTTCCACATGAGAGGGTACATCCTGGGCCACAACGGTCTGCATGCAAACATCATACTCTGGCAGAGCTTCTGTGATGCGGGCATTATCGGCAATATCCTGTTTCGTGGTATTACGAATCTCACCGGTTTCCAAATCTTTCGTTTTAATACCGCAGCCAAAGGGGATCCAGTTAACTCTACCGTCCCCCAACAAGCGATCATATTCCGGGGATTTTCCATAAAGATAAAAATGTCCTGGAGCAGCGGCGATAGCATCCTCCACTATGTAACCGGGAAAACGAGCGACCTTAGAATCCTTACAAACTTTTACCCCATGGCCAGCAAGGATTTCCAAGGCATCGTTACTTTCGAATTTTACACCAACGGTACCTAAGATCTCCAAAATAGCATCATGCATATGGTTTTTATCCATATCTCCCATTAGGTTAATGCCAATACCCATATTACTCGGAGTTGCACAATAGGTATTTCTCATCTTTCAACCTCCCATCCTTTATTTTTGGTTCATTCCCACTCTGCTTCCGCTTTTGAAATGACCGCATTGACCTTTTCCTGAATTTCCGAAGAAATGATCTCTTTGGGTTCTGTGGCTAAAAATTCTACAGCCTTTTTCATGCAAACGCCATGCATGGACTGACCGCCTTTGGCCAACCAATCGGCGCGATTATCACGGTTCATGAATGTGGGGTTACTCTGTTCTGTCTTAAAATTTTGGAAGGTGTGCATCGTGCTGAGATATTCTCCTTGAATTCCCACTTCACGAATGACATCCAAAGCCAAAGTCTCATCATTGACGGGAAGACCTCTTTGGGCAAAACGCAGCATGGAGATGGCATCAGCATCAGCATAAAGCTGACCGGCATTCATGACCATACCGTTTTCCAACATTCCCGCTCCGTAAATCAAGCTGGCACCTGCCAACAGAGGGAGCATAGTGGTGGAAGTTTTTTCATAGCCCGCTTGGTAATCGGAAAGTTTAGAATCCGTCTATGTTCCCGCAGCAATGCAAGGAATCTGATAATAATTTGCCATTTCTGAAAATGCCGCGCTAATCAGTGCAAGCTCCGGAGTCCCCACCATAGCAGCAGCATTATGCCGAAGGTCCAAAGCGCAGCAAGAAGTACCAATGAGCATCTCTGCACCTTTTTTAACACTCTGGGAAAGAACAACCGCTGCCAGAGTTTCTGCCAAAGCCATAGCAACAGTGCCGGTAAGTGTCACAGGAGAAGTCCCACCAGCCAAAGCCATGGACAGGCAGCCGCAAGGAACATGGTAGCGCGCACCGGCCATAATTGCTTGGCAGGTACTGTCGGGAATCGTGAGAGGGCTAATAGAGCAGCCGCCGAAATTAAAAAAGGGACGTGCAGCCAGCTGCTCCAAACCACCGGCAATAATAGCAGCCATTTCCACTAACGCTTCGGCGCTACGTTTATCCGCCGGACCACAGGTAACATTTTTATTAGTATGAAAGTTGTGGGCCGCAAAACTATGGAGCGAGGCCACTTTGGGATCCACGTCGCGAGGAACCAACGTTTCCATACATAAATCATAAGCATCAAGAGATTCGATAATACGGGCACAGTCTACAATATCAGCCTTGGTAGAATCCCGTACTTCGCCGGTTTTCAAATCTTGCACCATAATACCGGAGCCAAATGGTAAAAAGTTAACGCGGCCATCGCCTACGGTAACGTCATATTCAGGCTTTTTTCCATACAAAATATAGTGTCCGGGAGCAGTAGATATGGCTTCATTGACCATATACTCGGGCATTTTGGCAACACATTGTTTTCTGTCAATAGTTGCACCTGCTTTTTCCAAATAATCCAGGGCTTCATCACATTCAAATTTGATCCCAATGGTATTGAGGATCTCCAGCACTGCACTATGCAAATGTTGTTTGTCATCATCGCTTAATAGGCGCAAACCAATGCCAACACCGCCATAAGAACAAGGATAAGAATTCTTTTTCATTTTTTAACCTCCACAATTGATTTTTTATCGTTTCTCTTCTTCATATAAATTACAAAAGTCGCACAAACGGCAATAAATAAAACGCCCATGACGCCAACAAAATAAGACAGGGCAGCAAAACCTTTGGCATCAAGGATCGCACCAGCAATGGTCACGGTCAAACCAGCCATCAGCTGACCGAAGGTGAGAAAACTCATAGTAATGGGAACTAATTCAGGCGAGGGAGCCGCTTCCGGCGCCACTGTAAATAACGTAGCCATCACACATTGGGAAATAAGCCCCAACAAAAAAAGATATACTGCCGCAAGATTTGCGGGGAACAAGAAAACGAATACGGAAAGAATGCCCGTAAGGATTGCAAAAATCAGCAATGCCATATTTTTGTTTTTGATCTTCAGAAGAGCAATCCCCATCAGAATGCCGCCAATCATCATACCAAAGGAATTAAGAGAGGTAAGTGCATTGGCCTTAGCCAAGTCAAAGCCGAGACTGAGATTCAAATAGGTGGGGACAAAGGAAGAGTAGATCACCACGATCACCGCCAGGAATAACATGATTAGTCCGCATAAAATGGCCGGTATAGAGCTAAAACCGTCCTTGATCGTGACTTTTTCTTTCGATACGTCCCCTACTTCATTGGCTCCATTGGGCATTTTGCCCAGAAAGGCAACAAGAAGAAAAATAATAACAAATACAGCAGATAGTGCCCACCATACATTCACCCAGGTATGAGGCGCTGCTTCGTCGGCCAAAAGGTTGGTACCAAAAAGAACCACAATATAACCAATACTGACCCAGCAGGTCCAGATTACCATGGGCAAACTCCGTTTTTCTTCAGGAAATAACGCTGCAACAACAGAAGGAACCACAACGCCGATGACGCCGATAGCAGTACCGTCGAAGAAACGGCCAATCATAAGAATCGCACTGTTAGGAGCCAGGGCACCGATAATGCAACCGGCCAAGGCCATTAAAATGGCGATCAGGCCAATGAGACGAGGACCTGTTTTTACCATAGCAGCGCCAATTGGAATGGCGGCAATGCCGCCCAATACTGCAGCAACTGTAACCATCAGCCCTGTTACCGTAGCGTTAATACCAAGATCAGACATTAGTAAAACCATGTTGGCAGCTACCTTATCATTATTGCCACTGATAAATACAGCGGCGATAAAAAAGATAAAGAACACAACCCAGGCTTTGCCCATTTTGGATGAGGACTGAGTGCTCATAAAAATACCCCCTTGTTTCATCCTCGAATATTTCGAGAAATTTATTGCCGGCATATCATACTATTGCAACCCTTATGCCAAAATGGCCTTTGTCACGATAAAAAATCCTTTATGGTTTTTAACTGGTATTTTCCTTTTATCCTCCGTCATACCGTCTCATTTTTATTTTTGACTCATTGTCTCAAATATGAGACAATCGGAGACAATTTCTCCAATATGAGATACATTTTTTTTTATTTAAATAAAAAAATTCAATTTTTAAGACAGACAGAAAAAAATATTTCGGTGGAGAATTTATAATAAAACACAGTGTCTCGAGGTAGAGAATTATGTATTATAAAACGATCAATAGAGCAAGCCTCCTACAAAAAGGAGACTGGGAAAAAATGGAACAAGCCAAACGCGACTTTGTCGATAAAGGCATTCATCCTTCGACCAATCCGATTTTACGTCCAGAAGTTGCCTTATCTTGGGAACGTTCAGCAGCTTACAACGTACAGCCATATCTACCGCTTTTTCCCCCGGATCCCAGTGTTGAACGAAATAACGACCTTTATAAAAAAAATGAACGTTTGATTGAGACCACAAAAAATATGATTACAGAAGAGATTATGGAGCTTTTTGCCATTACTCATCTTCTGGTAATTCTTTTTGATTGCGACTTGAATCTCCTTTGCTTCTTTGTAAATCCCGAGGATAAGTCGTATTTCACCACAGTAGCCAATGAAGGAATCCCCGCAACAGATTCTGGCGTTGAGTATATTTCAGCCTCCTGCAGGGAAGAGGTGCTGGGCACTACTGCTATGATGCTAGCCCTCCGGTATGGATGCCCCGCCCAAACCATTGGACCGGAAAATTTTCACGATACTTTGCGCCCTACCATTCTATCAGCAGCTCCCATTACGGATAATGAAGGACGCACCCTGGGAATTCTTGCTCTAACAAGAGAGGCTCCGCAAGAATATTGGACAACAGAAGCTCATCGCGATCAAATCAATGCACTTTACTGGACCTCAACCATGGCACTGTCCATTGAACAACAAATCGAAATAAAAAAGAGAAATGAACAGCTTCACAATGCAAATAGAATTTTAGAAGCGACATTGACCTTTATTGACGAGGGAATCCTTTTAGTAAATAACCAAGGCCACATATTAAAGGCAAACCCCAAGAGTCTCGATATTTTGGGAATTCAGGATGATGGAGATAAACTTCACAATTTTTACTCTTACCTCAAAGAGAACTCTCAGTTAAAACACATGATCTCTCTGCGTGCCAATGTCAACAGTATGGAAGAAAGCCTCCATTTTTCCGACGGCGATCAGACCTATTTATTCAGCATCCGTCCGATTTTGGGGGAACAGTCGGAAGCTACGGACAGCGTTGTGGTACGCATCAGTGACCCAAAACAGATTGATACTTATATCGCCAGCAGAAATAGCAATGTCGCCCATCTAACATTTCAGGATATTTTAGGAGATAGCCCTGCCATTACCAGAGCCAAAGATATATCCATGCGCTTTGCCGCTTCCTATGAAAATATTTTGATTTTAGGCGAAAGCGGTACGGGAAAAGAACTTTTTGCCCAGGCGATACATAACGTTTCCAGGCCTCACGGACCTTTCATTGCCTTAAATTGCGCGGCCATGCCTCGCAATTTAGTGGAAAGCGAATTGCTGGGCTATGAAGGCGGTAGTTTTACCGGTGCGGAACGCAAAGGCCGCCCTGGAAAAATAGAACTCGCCCAAGGTGGTACTTTATTTCTGGATGAAATTGGGGACATGCCCTATGAAGTCCAAGCGGTGTTATTACGGGTTCTAGAAAATCATCAAGTGATGCGTATTGGCAGTGATAAATATATTGATGTGGAATTTCGTCTCATTGCCGCTACGAATCAAGATCTTCAGGAATTGGTACGGAACCGCCTTTTCCGAGAAGACCTATATGACCGACTTTCTGCATTGAAAGTCATCATCCCACCGCTGAGAGAACGGGATCAGGACGTCATCCTTCTGGCAGAACAGTTCATCAGGGACTACTGCGATAAAATGAAATGGCAAATTCCGCTACTAAGCCAAAGCGCCAAACATTTGCTGCTCCATTATGATTGGCCCGGTAATGTACGCCAGTTGCAAAAATCCATTATTTATGCTGTCACCACGTTTCACGGGGACAGGATCGAACCACAGGATTTCCCCGACGATGTTTATTTGGGTTATGGAGAGAAATGCGCCACCATGGTGGGCGCAAGTCTTTCTCCCATAACGGAGAATCCACTCAAAGAGGCAGAAGTCGGCGCCATATGTACAGCGTTGCGCAGTACCAGCAATGATGTCACCGCTGCCGCGAAACTACTTAAAATGGGACGTTCCACGTTATACAAAAAAATAAAGAAATTCGGTATCGTACTCCCCGTAAAGTGAAAAATGAGATATGGAAACTTTTGAAAGAATCAAAAAGCGGATTTGTCCATTTTTGGAACAAATCCGCTTTTTTTAATTCCTATATATTTCGGCGACGACGGCGATACTGTCCCGGCGTCATCCCCTCATGCTCCTTAAAAATTTTATTGAAATAGCTTTGATCAGAAAATCCCACTTGATTCCCAATATCGGCAATACTCAGATCTGAAGAAATCAGCAGTTCTTTCGCCTTTTCTACTCGTATGTTATTGAGGTAAGAACGGAAATTACAGTTCATCTTTTTATTAAAGACACGGCTCAGATGGGAGGGGTTCACATAAGCATACCGTGCGGCATCGGAAAGGGTAATATTTTCCGCATAATTGGAAGTAATAAAATCCAGTATGGAGTTGACCAAATTATTGCTGATCCGGTGATCGCTGGCTTCCAATACGTCCGGAGGGATCACTGTTTTATCGTTGCCGCCATCAATCAGGGCTGACATATTTTCCGACAATGCCACCAAATAATTGGTATCGCCGCGAGGATATTGTCGCAGGTTGTCTTTTAATTCTTCAATATCTTGCTCAGACAGATTCCATAACGGAAGCACTCGTTTTTCCATATATTCATCGGGGTCCATACTCAATACTGGTCCGGCCTGCAACGCAGCAACTAACTCTTTTCCCTGAAAAACCGGAACGATGATATTAGAAAACCCAAAGGGACACTTATAAATAATCTGTCGATTGACATTGGTTGATATATCACAACGTTTATAGATGTGATCATAACTAATATCAATTCCCACACATTTTGCAATCCTTTGGCAAAAACAGTTGTTTAAATGGCATTTGGGAACTTCGATCAAGTGTTTCTTTTTAACATCGATCACCAAGCTATAGACATTGGTCGTGGCATAAAGCAAATTACCCACCTGGTATAGCTGGGATAATATTTGGGGCGTCATATTTCGCTCGCTCCTTTCAGCAAGAACCACCCCCCCCCCTCATAATAATGTACTTTTAATTTGATTTTTGATCTCAATATCCCTTGCCATCGAATCGATATCCACATCATTTGGATATGATGATGAATTTCTTTTTATCTATATGCGTTGGTTTTTTTAAATATTTCTATACTTTAAGAGAAATACTCCTTTGTAGTAGTGATATTTCATAATTCTTCTTTTTTGATAAAAATATCACAATATATACTATTATATACTATTTCTAATTACAATGACAATATTATATTGTTTAAAAACGTATTAAATCGTACAAACATGCAAAAAAATTACCAAAACATCAAATATATCATAAAATTATATGATTTATTTGATGTAATTTTTTTGTTATTACAATAATTTTTAAACTTTTTATTCTGCAAAGATTCTCCAATTTTACATCAGAAATATACTATAAAAATTTGCGAAAAGGTTGTAAATTTAACTCACAAGAAGCAAATAATCCACATAAGGAATCACAGGAAAGAAAGGTGGTGCAAAAGATCTAATTTCTCAGAGAAAAAAATAAGGAGGGAAAAATAATGAGTATGGTAGACAAAAAAGAGGTGGCTACCAAAAGTAAAGTAGTATTGATTGTATCAATGATCATCGCCATTGTCTTTGTCGCACTTGGGGCAATCTTTCCCGATGGAACGGCCCGGGTCATCAACATTCTCAATTCGTTCCTCACCGGCGAACTGGGTTGGATGTATCTATTGTTCATGGCGTTTTTTGTATTTTTCACTTTTGGCCTTGCATTTTCCAAATATGGGAAAATTAAACTCGGCAAAGATGACGACAAACCGGAATTTAGTAATTTTCAATGGTTTGCCCTGCTCTTCGGCGGTGGAATTGGGATCGGCCTCGTATTTTGGGCCATCGCCGAACCAATGCAACATTTGGCAACGGGTCCTCAGGATCCCGCTCTCACCGTAGAAGCGATGCGTACCGCAGTTCGTATCACCTTTGCTCATGAAGGGGTTCACTGTTGGGCCACCTTCGCCCTGGTCGGGACTTGCCTGGCTTATCACGTATATCGGAAAGACAGACCCTTCCTCATGAGCTCCGCATTCTACCCCTTATTTGGTGACAGAATCTATGGTCCCATTGGCTATGTCGTAGACATCTTGGCAACTTTCGCCACCTTGTTCGGTATCGTCACCAGCTTGGGCTTAGCCGCAATGCAGATTGTCGGAGGTCTCAGCTATATGTACGGTTTCGACACAAGCAATGTCACCGTAGCCATCGTCATCGCTGTAATTACACTGGGTTTCACCCTGGCAACGGCCACCGGACTCCACGCATGGATGACCAAAGTCGTAAACTTAAAGACTTGGCTCGCGATTTTATTCATGCTATTCTTCCTGGTATTCGGTGGATTTGTCTTTATCATGCGGAATATGAGTGACGCCATCGGCGTTTACCTCAACGACTTTTTCACCCAGACCTTCTGGTACGGTGATCCCGAATGGCTTAGCAGCTGGACTGTATTCTACTGGGCATGGTGGATCTCTTGGGCGACCTTCTGCGGCACCTTCTTTGCCAGGGTATCCAAAGGCCGCTCTGTCAGACAAATGCTCCTTGGCAGCACATTCCTGCCGGCAGGTTTCTCCTTTATCTGGATTGCCATTTATGCCAGTGCAGCTTTCAACCTCGATCTTACGTTCTTAGAAGATGGTTCTGTGCTGACAGGTCCTATCTTTGAAGCAGCCAACGCGGACTACGCCACTGCCATGTACGCAACATTGGAACAGCTTCCGCTTTATCAAATCATGGGACCATTGGCTTTGATCCTTGTATTCCTCTGCTTCCTGGGTGCAGCAGACTCCGCTACTTTTGTATTGCCGATGCTTACCATGGGTGGCAGCCAAAATCCACCGAAGAAAGCGAGAATCTTCTGGGGAGCAGCCCAAGGCGCGGTCGCCATTGTTTTGGTACTCGCAGCAGGGGAGGCAACCCTCAAAGCACTACAGACAGCGTCGGTCATGGCGGCATTCCCTTTCATGTTCATCTTAGCTCTTATGTGCATTGGCATTGTTCGGGCCTTCAAAGGGGAATTTAATCCTTCGATAGGAGACACTCCCATGTTCGATAAAGAAGCACGGCAAGCAGCAAAAGCCCGCAAAGCAGAACAGAAAGCCGCCGCGCAAAAAGCAGCGGAAGAAGAAGCTGCCGCAGAACAATAAGAGATCGATGCAAATCCACAAATTGCTCCGTATCAAAGTCATCATTCTATTAAGGAGCACAAAACAAAAGAATATCTTTTCCCCTGCAGTCCCGGGGAAGAAATAAAAATAAGCATAATTATTTAAGGAGGAAGTAACATGGCAACATTACAAGATTTATCCAAAGCGGTCATCGCCGGCAAAGCAAATAAGGTAAAAAGACTGGTGAATGAACTTTTAGAAGAAAAAGTGGCTCCTTTGGACATCATCAACAGCGGTCTCATCGGCGGCATGGTTGAAGTTGGAGTTCGTTTTAAAGCAAATCAGATGTTTGTTCCGGAAGTTCTCATGTCTGCCCAAGCCATGGAAGCCGGTACCGACATCGTCAAACCCCTAATGAATGTCGATGAAGTACAGGATATTGGTTCTGTATTGCTGGGTACCGTCAAAGGCGACCTTCATGATATCGGTAAAAACCTCGTTGGCATGATGCTGGAAAGCGTTGGTTTCAAAGTCATCAACGCCGGGATCGACGTATCTCCCGAAGCTTTCGTGGAAGGTGTGAAAGAACATAAACCTGACGTCGTAGCAATGTCCGCATTGTTGACTACCACCATGCTACATATGAAAGATACCATTGAGCTGTTGAAAGAAGAAGGGCTCCGTGACAGCGTAAAGGTCATCATCGGTGGTGCTCCCGTTTCTCAAGACTTTGCCGATGAGATCTTTGCCGACGGTTTTGCTCCTGACGCCGTTTCCGCCACGGATCTCTGCAAAAAATTGTTAGGCATTTCTTAACAGCGGCCCATGAAGGTATGAACAGAACAGCTTCCCCAGAGAAAGGAGAGAAAGCATTGTTTACAACAAAAAGCTTATATACAAAATCCGGCTTTCAAGTCAATCAGAATATTGAATGGACTATTTTGTCCGACGACCAATGTGAAGATATTTATATGACTGCATTGGAATTACTGGAACGCACCGGCGCCGACGTTTTGAGTGCCGAAGCCCGCGAAGTTTTCGCAAAAAACGGCTGCTATGTCAAAGAGAATAGGGTTCGTATTCCCTCCGGTAAGATCCAAAAAGCGCTGACAAATGCACCCAAACGCTTGACTCTTTGCGATCGCAACGGCAAACGCGCCATGATGTTGGAAAGCGGCAATATTCACTACGGCCCCGGTTATGGCAATGAGAAAATCATGGATATTGAAACAGAAGAGATCCGTGAAGCCACCAAAGCCGACGTTGCCGACATCGCGAAGATCTGCGGCGGCATTGATGATATTGATTTCGTCATGAATAACGGCATTCCCAGTGACGTCCCCGCCGCTGCCGCCGAAGTTCACAGCTACGAAGCACTGGTATCCAATACGGTAAAACCCGTCATTCAAGAAGTAAAAAATAAAATTCAGGCCGAAGCTGTTATGGAAATGGCCTTTACCGTCGCCGGTAGTGCCGAAGCCTTCTGCTTGGATCCCTTCACTGCCTTATTGGTGGAAAATGAAGAATCCTTGTCAATTGACGCGACGGCAGCCGATGTCGTCATCGAAGCAGCGGAAAAAGGATTCCCGGTCATTTTCTCCAGCAAACTTGTCACCGGTCTCACAGCACCCCAGGAAAGCGCAGGCGCCATCGTATGTGCCTTGGCCAACGCTCTGGTGGCCATTACCCTTGCTCAAATGGTTGCATCAGGTGCTCCCGTCATCGCAGGTGGATGTTTCACCATCGACGATGTAGCAAATGAAACATTCCCGATCGGTGCTCCCGAAGTATCCTTATTGGGTGCAGGACTCAGCGCAGTTCTTGGTTACCTCAATATTCCCTGCTTTGGTTTTGGCGGCGCCACAGATGCCAAAATCAGCGATGCTCAGATGGGGCTTGAATCCACATTCTCTCTGCTTCACGCTGGTCTCTCCGGAACCAATGTCATCAGCGGAGCCGGTCAGATGGAAACTGGAGAATACGGCAGTGCCTTCCTCCTCGTTATGGCCAGTGAAGTAATGGGTATGACACGCCGCATTATGAAAGGCGTAGCCATGGACGAAGATCGTCTTGCTCGTGGCGTCATCGATGACGTACAACCCGGCGGTCATTATCTCGGTTCTCCTCACACCAGATACTATTTCAAAAAAGAACAATTCTGGCCTAAATTGATGAATCGCGCCAGAATTGACGATTGGACCGCTGCCGGTGCAAAAACCTTGGGACAGCGTACTATGGAAATGACGAAAAGCATTTTGGCCATGGCCGAACCAGAGGCTTTGCCTGCTGAAACAGCGGCTGCCTTGAAAGATATCGTCGCAAAAGCCGAAGCGAAAATGTAAGGAGGGAGCATCAATGAGAACTAACTATAAAGCCAATACGGGTGTGTCCATGCACGTTTTCTCTGAAGCCCAATGCCGCGAATTGGTTTTGGCCGCGGAAGAAGCCATGTGGCGCACAGGGACCGACTTTTATGATCCCGAATCCATTGAAATATTGAAAAAAGCAGGCTGCTGGGTTGACGGCAAACGGGTTCGCATTCCCGCCCATATTACCGAAGCCGCACTGCAAAGTTGTCAGAAACACGTTGTATTGTGCAATAGCCGTACCGGCGCCAGAGAACTCTTCTTGGAAGGCGGAAACTCCTACTTCGGTTCCGGCCCCTGCACGCCCTTTACTCGGAACCCCTACACCGGTGAACGCCATCGCGCCACCAGACAGAGCGTGGGCTGGGCCACCAAAGTGTTGGATGCATTGCCCAACATCGACTACGCCATGAGCTTAGGGATTGTACAGGATGTTCCCCTTCTCATCTCCGACCGTCATGAATTCGAACAGCAGATCCTGAACACGGAAAAGCCCATCATCACCGTTTGCGTTGACCAATGGGGCCAAGATGACTGCATTAAAATGGCGGAAATCGTCGCCGGTGGTGAAGAAGAATTACGCAGAAATCCCTTCATCTGCCTCTACGCAGAGCCGATCTCTCCCGGAGTTCATTGCATTGAAGCAGCCCAGAAATTAGTGACCGGTGCCAAAAAAGGCTTGCCCACTATTTATACTCCTTGTATTATGGCCGGCGGCACTGCTCCCGCCACCATGGCCGGCGTTATGGTGCAAGGCCTTTGCGAAAGCCTCAGTGGTCTCGTTTTGAGCCAATGTACCAGAGAAGGCGCTCCCTTCATCATGGGCGGCGTTTATACCATCCTTGACATGGGTTCCACCATCTTCTCCTATGGTGCTCCCGAATTAAGTTTACTCCTTGCCGGTCTCGCCGATGTGGCACATTACCTCAATATCCCCATGTTCGGCACTGCCGGTTGCACCGATACCTGTATTATTGATGAACAGGCCGGTGTAGAAGCCGCGCTCTCCATCGCAATGACCAATATGTCCGGTGCGAACCTCAACCATGACATCGGTTATTCCGAATACGGCACCACCTCCAACTTAGATCTGGTTGTTATCGCCGACGAAGTGTTAGGTATGGCTCGCCGTCTCACTGCCGGCATCGAAGTCAATGAAGAAACCAAAGCTCTGGATAAGATCGAATCCGTCGGCCCCGGCGGCAGATTCAACGTAGTGGAACGTGACGACGATTGGGATGACGACGACGATGATGAAGATTATGTACCGAAGAATCCCAGAGTCGATTATAAAAACCGTTTAGTACACCGCGGCGCAAGAGAGCTTTGGGAAAAAGCAGGCGGCAAAACATTGACCCAGGTTGCCAACGAAAAAGTGCGTGATATCATCGAATATCATGAGCCCACCCCCTTGCCAAAAGATGCAGCAGCGAAAATCCGTGAAGTGGTAGAAAACGCCGTTGGTCATATGCCCGGTGAAGACTAAGCTGAAACGAAACGAAGACAGTAACGTGATTTTACGGAAAGGAAGCCTCTATTAGAACAACCTCATCATAAACTCTCGCCCTCTTTTGTTTCAGTCCAAGAAAGTTAAATATTGAGGACCGTTTGAGAAGGGCGGCAAATACCGCCGCCCTTCGCTCTTTTCTCCTCCCCTTGGCTTGATTGGGCTGTTCCGTAGGAATGGCCTTTTTCTTTCCGTTGCTTGTAAGTTGACAGGAGGTGTTGTTATGTCACTGGTTTTGGGAATTGATACCGGAGGTACCTATACTGACGGCGTCATTCTGGATCGCGCCAGCAAAAAGATACTTGCCAAGGCAAAATCTTTGACAACAAGAGATGATTTAAGCCGCGGCATTACGGATTGTATCAATCGTATGGAGTTCGATGATTTCACTGAAATCAAAATTGTATCCCTTTCCACGACATTGGCCACCAATGCCATAGTGGAAGGCAGAGGTTGCGAAGTTGGGCTCATTATGATTGGCATGGAACCCCAAAATGAACTTCCTATCGAAGAGATTCGTTGTGTTACCGGAGGACATAATGTCAAAGGCAAAGAAAAAGCACCTTTGGATGAAGATGCTGTCAGAGAAGCTGTAGCAAGCTTGAAAGGTAAGGTTGACGCCATTGCGGTTTCCGGTTATCTCAGCGTGCGGAATCCCGAGCATGAAGTCAGAGTTCAGGAAATTGTGAAGGAAATATTGGGCGTTCCGGTGGTATGCGCCCATCACCTCACCCGCTCCCTTGGGATCCATGAACGTACTGTAACTGCAATTTTAAATGCTCGTCTCATCCCCATCATCAAAGAACTGCTGGATTCCGTGAAAAAAGTGCTGAAGAAAAAGGAAATCAATGCTCCCATCATGATCGTCAAAGGAGATGGTTCCCTCATGGGCGAGGAACAAGCCCAGGATAAGCCTATTGAAACACTGCTTTCCGGGCCGGCCTCCAGCATCATCGGCGCAACGTTCCTGGCCAATGTCAAGGAAGGTCTCGTCCTCGATATGGGTGGCACCACTACAGACATTGCAATTTTGAAAAACGGCGTACCCCGCATTGATCCTCAAGGAGCGAAAGTCGGCGGCTGGCTGACCCGGGTAGAAGCAGCAGCCATCAATACTTACGGTCTTGGTGGCGACAGCTATTTGCAGCTGGATATGGATATGAGTTTTAAAGTAGGCCCCCAGCGAGTCTGGCCCATTGGCGTCATGACTTATCATTATCCTCATCTTTATGATGAGCTCAAAAATATCAAGATCGACCGCTCCTATTTACTGCTTTATTCTCAGGTTACCGATTGCTTCATGATTTTGAATGAACGGGAAACCGTTACCCTGACCGAACAGGACAAAGCCGTTCTGGAAATTCTGAAAGACGGCCCCCACAGTCTGTTCTATATTGCTTATCATCTCGATGCAGACTTAAATTTCCTCAATTTAAACCGCTTGGTCAATGTAGGCGTATTGGGAAAAATCTCCGTCACTCCAACGGATCTTCTCCATGCCAAAGGCGTTTATACCCAATGGGATACCAAAGCTTCTAAATTGGCTGTTTCCCTTTTGGCTCACCGGTTCAAAATGTCATTGGAGGAATTTATTCCCTTTGCCGAAAACAATATCATCAATGAACTTTGCTACACCTGTTTGCAAAGTTTTTCCAACAATGACGGCAACGAATTCGTCCTCAAAGATGAAAGTGTAGCTCGTTATTTCATCATGAAGCAGCTGGAACCAGATGATGAAAGTTCTTTGACTTGTAATTTGCAACCTAAAATTCCCATCATTGGCATTGGGGCTCCGGTAAAAGCATGGCTTCCGCCAATGGCAGAAAAACTAAAAGCGCAACTTATGATCCCTGACGATCCCGAAGTGGCAAACGCCATCGGTTCTGCCGCAGGACGGATTATGACCTCTGTCAGGATTCAGATCAACCCGGGCGAATGTGCCACCGGCTACATTCTCCACTCATCCTATGAAATGCGAGAGTTTGAAGAATTGGAAGAAGCGGTCGCCTACGGGAAAGAATTCGCAGCGGCAAAAGCCAAGGAAATCGCTGAAAAAGACGGGGCAATCCATATTGAACTTGTGGTAAACCACAAAGACACTTATGCGGAATCTGGTATGGTTGAAAAGGATGTTTATATCGGTTCGGAAATCGAAGCCATCGCCACGGAACCGCCAGAATGGGAACGGGAAATCGAGACTGAAAAATTCTTTGTAGATACCATTGACCGCGGTATGACATTGAATCATTGATCTCACCCGTTACTATAAAAAGAAAGGGATGATTCTATGAATCAAATCCAAGAAATTCTTAGCAAAGTTGATAAAAAAGTTCTCGGATGGGGCGGTATCATTTGTCTGATATTCGTCATTTGGGCTGTCATCTGGCCCACCAATGCCGCTAATGTTTTTAATATATGTTTGGCATTTTTCACAGGAAAATTTGGTTGGTTCTATCTATTTATCGTATCGGGTTTTGTGGTCTTTCTTCTTTGGCTGGCTTTCAGCAAATACGGCAATATTGTTCTGGGAAAAGATGGAGAGAAACCAGAGTATTCCACGTTCAGCTGGTTCTTCATGCTCTTCGCAGCTGGTATGGGCATCGGCCTCGTTTTCTGGAGCGTAGCGGAACCCATGAGCCACTATTTGGCCCCTCCTTATGGCGAGGCAGGCACCGTTGAAGCGGCCGAAGTGGCAATGCATTATTCTTTCATGCATTGGGGCTTACATCCCTGGGCCTGTTTCGGCGTTGTGGGGCTGCCTTTGGCTTATTTCCAATTCCGCAAAAACCAACCGGCACTGTTAAGTTCCTGTTTAATTCCGTTAATTAGCGAAAAACGCGCCAATGGAATTTGGGGCAGTATTGTCAATATTTTGGCAGTATTCGCCACAGTATTCGGCGTTGCCACTTCTCTGGGCCTCGGGGCCATGCAGATTGGCAGCGGCCTCTCCTACGTATTTGGTATTTCCTACACCAACGGACTTCTCATCACCATCATTATCATCGTCACGATTTTATTCATTCTTTCGTCAGTCAGCGGAATTGATCGTGGTATTAAAATACTCAGCAACTTCAATATGCTTATTGCAGGGATCCTATTGGCTTTTGTATTCGTTTTAGGTCCCACCCTTTTCCTAACCAATTATTTCACTTCAACGATAGGCTATTATATCCAAAATATTATCGGCACCAGTTTTTGGACGGATCCCTTTAACACCAACAGCGGTTGGTTGGGAAGCTGGACCATCTTCTACTGGGCATGGTGGATCTCTTGGGGGCCCTTTGTCGGCGGTTTTATCGCCCGTATTTCCAAAGGACGCACCATTCGTGAGTTTATTGTTGGCACATTGATTTGCCCCACGCTTCTCAGCTTCCTTTATATGGCGTTTATGGGCGGCACTGCTATTTACGAATACATGGAAGGTATTACCACAGTGGCACAAGCCATGGATCAAAACATTTCTTACGCCCTCTTCGCCATGTTGGAAGCTTTCCCATGGACCAACGTCGTTTCTCTTTTGGCAGTGATATTAATCAGCACCTTCTTTATTACTTCGGCAGACTCCTCCACCTTTGTCTGCGCTATGATGACGTCCTATGGCATCCAAAATCCGCCCCGTACCCTACGAGCCTTCTGGGGCGTAGCGGAAGCTGCCGTTGCTATTGTGCTGCTGTTGGTCGGAGGACTCAATTCTTTGCAAACGGCCTCTATTGTGGCGGCATTCCCCTTTATGATCGTTTGTATTTTGATCGTAGTCGCCTTTGTAAAAGCGCTAAGGCAGGACGATTATATCTTAGCCCATAAAGAACATCATAATACTTTGATGGAGGAGCCGAAAAGTGAACCGAAAAACTCTCCGGAAAGCAACGGTTATGCTGTCGGTCAAAACCAACAAGTAAAGCAATGACATCGGTGGGAGAAGGGAAAGGGAAAAGGAAAGGATATATTTACGCAATCGTGTCTTCGATCCTTTTCGGAACAAAAGCCGTATTGGTCAAAATTGCAATGGAAACAGGTTTAACGCCTATTGATGTTGTTTTCTTCCGTTTCTTATTCGCCACCTTTGTTCTGGGAATCTATATTCTGATACGCCATACAGATTTACACCTCAACAAGGGGCAATTTTGGCAATTAGTCTTTCTGGCCATCGTCGGCTATGCCATGATGAATCTCACCTATTATGGAGCTTTCCACCGAATGTCAGTTTCCCTCACGGGGATGCTTCACTACATTTATCCTGCGGCAGCCTTGGTCATTGCCAGAATGGTGTTTCACGACAATATTACCAAAAAGCAATGTATCGCCGTGATCTTAGCGGTAGGCGGCGCTATGCTTCTCTCTTTGGGTGATATTTCTCAAATTGATCCGTGGGGCCTGGTCTTTGCCCTGCTTTCCGGAATCTTTTATGGGACTTACGCCGTAGGACTGGGACGCCCTGCCTTAAAAGAGTTAGATGGTATTGCCATTGTGTTCTACTTATGCTTGTTTAGCACTGTATTTTTAGGGATCTTTGAGGGAATTCGCGGCTTAAATCCCTTTGCCATAATTTCACTGGAGGGGCTCGTTCTGATGCTTGTCGTCGCCATATTCTGTACGGCATTCTCCATGATGATGTTCCGCCAGGCAATCGTTGCCATTGGCTCAGTTTCCACTACAATCCTATCTACTTTAGAACCGATCACCGTGGTCATTTTAAGTCTGATTCTATTTGATGAATCATTCAACATTGTTATGACACTGGGGGCTTTATTGATCCTGATTGCCGTGGGACTCACAGTAGAACGGCAGAAGCAGGAGAAATCCCGTGTCAAAAATGATGAAACGCTATGAATGTACAAAGCAATTAAGGCCGAGCAAACATCTTCCTCTACAGAAAAAAGCTCTCCTTGAAATATCAAGGAGAGCTTTTTACGGAGAGTACTGTATTATGCTTCTTCTTTTTCTGTTGCCATGATCTTCTTTGTTCTCATGGTAAGAGCAATGCTACCGAGAATACCAATAACGGCAAAGATAATCAACATAATGAAGATCTTATCGAATCCGGCTGCAACATTGCCTGCGGCTTCTGCATTATTAAGCCAAGTCCCAATGAAGGTCGGAAGAATGGCGTCAGGCAGGAAAATAATGAAAGAGATAAATCCTGTGGCAAGAGCAGTCATACCTGTAGGAATCCCCGCTTGCCCCATGAGGCTCCAGTAGGTGGATTTCATGATGTTGGCGATAAAAGCCACAAAGAGAGTCAAGAATACGCATACGGCCAAAGCTTTGCTGCTGAACATTACAGCGAAGAAGCAGCCTGCGCTCAATGCCAACATGATAATGAAGGCTTTCCCTTTGATGGTAAATTTATCAAGGATCCAACCACCGAGGAAACCGGCCAAGAATACGATGACATAGCTGCGGATCATGCCCAGCATGGAAGCGGTGGTTTCGGAGAGACCGGCCACACGCACGGTGTAAGTGGTCAAATAACCGTTTCCAAAGGACCAGCAGGCATAAGCGCAACAGAGAACGACGATAATGATCCAAACGCCGGGATTTTTAATCACATCCACCATGGTATATTTTTTCCCATCTGCAGCCTCGGCAGCGCCAGCTTCTTTATCATCATTTTTAGGCAGGAAGATAAATCCGAGAATCAGGAAGATACCGGTAATCACGGCACCGACGATCAACATAGCTTTGAAACCGAAAACCGTGGAGGTAGCGGCACCCATAATCCCCAAGAAAGCGAAGCCAAGCAATGTCTGAAGGATCCCACGAGTCGCTTCACTGAAACCAAAGAGTTTACTTTGGACACTTTCATCACCAAGGTTGCGGATCCCCACAAGATATGCGGACCACAACGTTGCAATCCCGAAGAATCCATAGAGAACATGAATCCCAATCAACAGAATATAGTTCGTCGTAAAGGCAAAAGCAACGGTAAGAACGACAAAAGCCGCCAGGGTCAAATTGATCAACGATCTCATAGAAAAACGGTTAGCGAGGAAACCGCCGATGGGGTAGCTGATGGTGCTGGCGATACTTACAGCAGAGGCTAAGACCCCCATTTGAACGTCGTTGAGGTTCAGCGCCGACATCATTTGGTCATAGAAGGTATAACGCAGATAAGGCAGCTGATACGCGATGGCAACTGTGGCACTCAAGATGATAAAAATCATCAATTTACGAATACCCCATTTGTTCATAGTAGACTCCTTTCCATAATAAAAATTCTTTTCATTGTTGAAATCCACAAAGCATATTTCCTTCTTTCCAATTTCAATGGACAACTGATGATGGAAAAAAGAAGACAAATAAGAACAACCAAAGTAATTTTCATTCACCGAACTACTGCTTACTTATTACCACCATGTCAATTCAGACGAAGACAGCAGCAAGAATTCAAGAATGCCCGGTGGAAAGTCTTTCCGTATTCTGCAATCAAGATTCCAGAATCTAAACTTTCACCAAGATGGGAAATGAAGAAACGATGCTTGTGGTAAATGACACTGATTGATCTCTTTCGATGAGATGATATCTGGAAACGGAGCGGGCGCCATGACCCGCTCTGAAGTTTCCATAGATTTTATTGATACTTAGTGTTCGTCAACGTATTTTTTCAATTCAGCATCAACATCGGCGGGAAGTGTAGGTTCTACATAGTCTTCCAACATTTGTTTCCATTTGGCATTGGCTCTTTGATCAATGGTGAGACCGCCATTGGCATGCCATTGGTCATAGTTGAGTCTGTCGGTAATGGTAGGACGATAGAATTCATTGCGGAAATGCATGAAAGTATGGGGATTGGAAAGGAATTCGCCCTGAGGACCAACTTCTTTGATGACGTCGTAAGCCAAGGTATCGTCGTTGACTTCTACGCCTCTGCCGATATGTTTGAAGTAACCAAGAAGCTCGTTATCAACGATCATTTTTTCAAAGGAGGTGCAGTTGTATGCTTCAATAATACCAATAGCATGGAGAATGAAGTTACCGCCGGCCAACTGTGCCATCAAGCCAGTAATGGCAGATTCAAATCCGGCCTGAGCATCACAAGCTTTGGAGTCGGAGAGGGTACCGCTGATACGGCAAGGAATATTATAGAACTTGGTCAACTGACCATTGATCAGGGAAACGATAGCATCTTCAGGAGAACCAATGGACAGAGCACCAGTGCTCATTTCGGCATTGGAACCGGAAGCGGAGTAAACGATGGGGCAACCGGGGTTGACGCATTGGGCCAATACGATACCGGCCAAAACTTCAGCATTCTGCAAAGCTACAAGACCTACCAAAGTTGCGGGAGTGGTGGCACCGGAAATGGAGAGGGAGTTGACTAACTGCGCTTGGTTGTATTCGGCATAGGCCATGATGGCGCCAGCCATTTTGTCGTCATAGCTCAGGGGAGTAAGGGTGCAGGGAATCGAAGCGATGACGGTTTTGTCCTTCAAAACGTCGATACCACCGTTGGCAATCCCAGCCATTTCAATGGACTGTTTCGCAGCTTCATAACCGAGAACGCTACCCATCAAGGGTTTATCGCTATATTTCAAGTTGTTATAGGTCATCACATTGTGGCGGATGGAAGCATCAACGTCATTGGCTTCGCAACCGATGTGGCTGATGATGTCAATATTTTCAAGGTCATTCTGCAGTTTAACAATTTTAATAAAGTCATCCAGACTACCGTAACGACGGCCGTTATCGAGATCGGTGACGAAGGGAGATCCATAAGGACCGGCATAGCATGTGTCTTCAGTATTGATTTCAATGGTTTTTTCAGGATTTCTGCCATGCAGGGTGAAAGAGGAAGGAACAGTTTTTAATTTTTCTTCTACCATGCTTTTTGGGAAGAAAATGGTGTGGCCTTCTTCTCTGGCACCATGTTTTTTCAACATTTCTCTGGCGGGTTCGTAGCTGAAAACAACCCCGACGTTTTCCATGATGTTCAATGATGTTTCATGGATTTTTTCGATGTCAGCTTGGGTTAAAAGTTGGAATCTGGGTGTCATTTTAATCTCCTCCATATTTTGTTCTTTTTTGATGTTTTCAAACTTTTCTGCTTTTCATAAAATCGATTTTATTTTTTTCGCATGTTACTTTTTTATACAGCAAAAACTATGCCAAAAGAGAAAAAATAAAAATTTTTTGCAACAAAATCTTTTTCATGCAGGCAGTTTTCATGTCAGTTTTTTTGTAAAAATTTCCCAGCGTCAAAAAATTTCAAATTTATTCTTGAAAAAATGTACAAAAAACGAAAAAAAATGAAAGACCTTTGCACGTACTGACTTTCGTTTTTTTTCGTTTTTTTTACAAACACTCAATGAGAAATTATAACAGCAACAAAATTTTCAATCTATATTCAATAGAAAAAGCTGCTGTAAAAGTTTCCCATAAAACCCAAGGGCGAAAGCCTTACAGCAGCTTTAAAAAACACTCGCAATCATTTGATTCCGATAAACAAATCTTATTTAATCCGATATTTTTTGCAACGGTAAAACAATAACTGTCTGCTAATACCGAGAGATTGGGCAGCTTTTGTCATATTCCCTTTGGAACGACGCAGTGCCTGAATAATCTCTTCTCGCTCATCATTCCAAATAGAATCCATCACGCTCTCTTCTTTTGAAGAATCCTTTTTGGGAGAGGCATACATAGTAGATTTCTGGTTCGTCATCTGAAGCCGCTGGCGGTATCGGTCTTCCGGAGAAAGGGAACTTTCAAACACATATTGAGGAAGATCATGAAAGGTAATTAAGCTGCCGTCAGCAGCAAAGTTCATCGCTGATTCCACACAGGCTTTCAATTGACGAACATTGCCGGGCCAAGGAAATTTCATAAAATAATCCAATACTTCATGGTCTACACCCAACACATTTTTATGAAATCTTTCATTATATTTGGCAATAAAATGCTGCACCAGCAAGGGGATATCTTCCTTTCGATCTTCCAATGGCGGAATACTAATTTGCACCACGGAGAGGCGATAAAACAGATCTTCCCGCAGGTGGCCATTGTCAATGGCATCACGAGGGATTTCATTGGTGCTGCTGATAATACGCACATCAATATCCATTTCTTTTTTACTTCCCAGTTTCATAATTTTTCGTTCTTCCAAAACCCGCAGGAGTTTCGCCTGAGAAGCCAAAGGCATGGAATTCACTTCATCAAGAAAAACGGTGCCTCCGTCAGCCTGGGCCAAGAGACCTTCCTTTTCCACAGCACCGGTGTATACCCCTTTCGTCGTACCAAAAAGAATCCCTTCAATTAAGCTCTCAGGAATCGCCGCACAGTTTAAAGCGAGAAAGGGTCCTTTGACACGGTTACTATGATCGTGGATCGCCCGGGCAAAGACTTCCTTCCCACTACCGGTGCTTCCCACCAGCATTACCGAGGAATTAGTTTTTGCTACCCGCAAGGCAAGTTCTTTACACTTCTGAAAAGCATCGCTTTCACCAATGAGATGATCAAAAGTTTCACTGGGAGAAGTCTCAGAAACCGCGCGGTTTTTTTGCTGGATTAATTCATTTTGCAGAGCGATATTTCGCTCTACCATATCTTTCAATACAGTTAAATCGCGCTGCACCGTATAAGCACCGACAAGTTTTCCGTCGTTGTAAATAGGGCCGGCATTGCATAATTGCACATTTTCCTTACCGTTGACATAATAAGAAAACTCTTCGTTATGGACAGGCCGCTCCGTTGCCAGGGCTTTCAACATGGGGCTGTTTCTTTCATCGAGGCCATAAAGGTCATAGGTTGATTGCCCTTTGACGTCTTTTAAAAGATACCCGTCTAACCGTTCCGCAACTTTATTGAAATACACCAGATTTCCATCAATATCGCAGATATAAACTGCTTCTACCATTTTGTCAAAGGCATCGAAATACATGGTATTTTTGTTGAAAAATTCATTAAAAACGTCCATAACTCACCCCTCACATACAGGAATCCTCGACAGGTTCTGTTCCTTCTTATAGGATATCAAAATTTTCAATAAAAAGCAAATTATAATCACAAAATTTCACCATAAAAATGAAAGGAAAATCCCCTTTTGATCTTTTCAATCACAGTTTTCCGAACCTATAGTTGTGAGTCGTCAAAAGTACTCTAATTTCTCTACGTTTGTTTCATAGATTTCCGTTTTCGTAAATAGGTAATCAAAGCATCTTTTTCGTTTTTCAGATCATCACAAATGACTGCATCAACAAGCAAGTTTAAAGCTTCGCCAATGGCTGGCCCCTCATATCCCAGCTGTATCAGATCCTTTCCGTTGACGGCGAGATCCTCTCGTGAAAACGGTTTTCCGACAGCAATCGCAAACTGAATCATTTGCTCCAGTTGATCAAATTCTTCCAGGTAGTGCCAGCATTCCCTGGTATGCCCCAAAGTATCGGCACGGCCCAACCGGATCAACCGAGAAAGCCGCTCCACCCCATACTGTCGCAAGGCCCGTTTGACGGATTTTTCATTGGGTGCGATGGAACGGTCATGATGTTCCACCAAAAAGGAAATCTCCTTACGGCTCACATGGTCAAATTTTAAACGTTCCATGATACGATCGGCAATTTCAGCGCTTTTTGCGGCATGGCCGTAAAAATGCCCCACCCCCTGGGGATCTCGGGAAAAGCAGAAAGGTTTTCCCATATCATGAAAGAGGGCAGCCCAGGCCAGCACCGGTTCTGCCGGTACTTTCTCCACAACAACAACCGTATGCCCCCAGATATCGTAACAATGGTAAGGATGATATTGTTCAAAACCGATCATAGATTGAATCTCGGGAAGAGGCACCGCCAAAACGTCGGAAAATTCCCTTAGGATCCTTCCAATACTGGGCCCACAGAGCATTTGAGTCAATTCATTGCGGATCCGTTCCACGGCAACGTTTTGCAACAGGTCCTTGTTCCGCCGCATTGCCGCGGCAGCTTCTTCATCAATATCCATATCCAAGACAGATGCAAAACGCAATCCCCGCAAGATCCGCAAGGGATCTTCGCAAAACCGCTCCAAAGACGAACCAACACAACGGAGTTTTCGTTTTTTAAAATCCTCTGCGCCGCCGTAGAGATCGATCACTCCCTGCTCCCTATGGTAGGCAAGGGTGTTCATCGTAAAATCCCGATGAATCAGATCCTGCCGCAAAGAATCCCCGTGGCGGAACGTAGTGATTTCCAAAGGCTCACCATCGACAATCACTGTTACGGTGCCATGTTTGATCCCAGTCTCGATGATGCGAAAACCGGCAAAGACTGTCTTGATCTCATCGGTTCCGGCGGCAGTGGCAATATCCCAATCTTTTACGTGGGAACAACCTACCAAGCACAAATCTCGCACCGCTCCGCCCACGAGATAAGCCTCAAATCCCGCGTCGTTCAGCATGGCCAAAGCTTTTTCTACTTGAGGAGATAGATTTATGACCATTGGTTTTCAACCTCCGAAAGGAAAAAATTGTTCAGAACTGCCCAATCGGCACGGCCTCCTTCGGGTATGGCGCCGAGTTTTTCCTCAATCTCAGCAAGATGTTTTTCAATATATTCATTGAGCATGTCAATACGGGGAATTCTTTTGACTTCCGGAGCATTGACTTTAATTTCTAAAAGTTTTTTCACCAAAGGCATCATCCCCCGTTCCAACTGTCCTTCCGCGAGATCGCGGAAGGACATGGGCGGGGGCGTTCCTCTTTCTAAAATCCAGAAGCAGGCCAAAATGGGGCGAAGCGCATAAAAATACTTTTTTACAGGAACCAATGCTTCCCTTAAATAAGAATAAAAAGTGCCCTTGGCCATATGAAGATAATGGTTGATCCCATTTCTCGGCGAAAAGCAACTTTCCAAAATAGGACGAAACCGGTGGCAAAAGTTCAAATCTCTGTAAACCACCGGCGAGGAAGACCATTCAAAAAGCGTAGGATTGGATTTGTAAGCCAG
>CAJFVQ010000001.1 GCA_904420535.1 Candidatus Cryptoclostridium obscurum | reverse complement strand
TACTGACTTCTTCGACTGACAATAACGGAAAATAGAAAGCATTAAAAGTCAAAAAAACGGTGAGTTTATTAGCGCCGCCACCGCCACGGCGGTTTGATATAGATCATGAGGAGGGAATTTCACTTGGAGATTCCTTCCTCATTTTATTCTACCGTTTTTTATTCTCTCACAAGGCATTTAAAATATTAAAAAAGATGGTGCTATGGATCAGATCCAAAGCACCTAAATTTTATTAAAGACAAAAGAATCAACGAGTCGTTGCTGTAGGTAAAAAGGAAATTACATACTTGCAGCAACAAAAAAAGAAAAAGAAAGGAAAAGAAGAATTCTAAAAAGAGTCTGTTCCCCAAATGCTTCCAAAATTAAATAGTTTCATTTCACAAAGGAGAGATCAACAGGCCTTGTTGCGAGGCCCGTTGATCATACAAAAATGAGTGATGCAAACGAGTTGCACTTATGGTGACGGATCTTATTCCATGATCAGAAAACGGTGGAGTACCGCTGCGACTTCACTGCGAAGGGTCTTGCCTTGGGGATCAAAAGCATTGCCGTCTCTGCCTTCCAAAAGCCCTGCCGCTTTCATGCGGTAAACCGCATCTTTGGCCCAATCACCGATTTTCTCATCATCGGCGAATTTCACATGATCCGCTTCCGCCAGACTAATGTTCATGGCTTTGGCAAAGCGCGTCATAAATGTAGCCATCTGTTCCCGGCTCATGGGCTCCTCCGGCGCAAAGGAGGTGGCGCTAACACCGTCGGTAATCCCTTTTTCCACTGCCCAGGCAACATAAGCCGCAAAGTAATCATCTGCTTCCACATCGCTGAATTTCTTTACCGCTGAGGCGGAGTCATCATTTTCTTCAATGCCTGCGTAACGTCCCAATACGGTAACAAACTGACCACGGGTCATGTTGAGATCCGGGCCGAAGGTGGTTTCCGTCATGCCTTTGAAGAGGTCTTCGTAGATGCAAAAGGCCACGTCGTTGTAAAACCACTGGTTCTTAGCTACGTCGGTCATCACAGAGACGCCAAGCTCCTTCAAGATGTCTTCAGCATCGGTGAGTTTCTTCAGAACATCTGCGGAAACCTGGGCCTTTTCCCCTTCGCTCAAAGCGCCGTAAGCTGCACGGGCGGCCTTGACCTCGTCCTTATCGGCCAGGGTCAGGCTTGCGGGCAAGGCATTGATTTGGATTTCCACCACCCGGGCCTTGTCTGCGTCGGCAGTCAGCTGGGCGATGGAAGCTTCGGCGGCGGTGAGTTTCGCCAAGGTAGCTTCATCGACGAGGGCTTTGGCTGCGTCGCTCAAAGCGTCGTAGGCAGTCCGGGCCGCTTCCACAGCGGACTTCTGTTCCAAGGTAATTGTAGCGGGCAAAGCTTCGATCTGAGCCTTCACACTTTGAGCTTCGGCATAGCCGTCGCTGTACTGGGGATAAGCCTCCATGTAGGTTTCATGGGCGATCTCAAAGCAGGTCTTGCCGTTGAGCATATCGGTAAGCCCCTGTAAGACTTCGTAGATGGCCATACGGGTATCGTATTGCCCAATGCCTCCGCCTTCATTTTGGTCTTCCAGCAATTTCGAGAGTTCGCTTTGGCCGTTGGCGTCGGTCCAGGCCGGGTCGGTGGTATATTCCTCAAAGGAAAGCCCCGAGGCAGCCAGGGTAGTATGGGCCACGGCGATGGAGAACACATTCATAGTGCTGCCGTTTTTGATGACGGTTTTATAATTTTCCCGGAACTGATCCAGCATTTTCTGGGCTTCGCCTTCCATGCCTTCCACATCGTTCAAAAAGCTGTGGGCAAAGAGGCTCATGGAGTAGAAATCACCCAGGGCGGTATATTCGCTGAAATCGACGCTGCCCCAGTAGTTCCGGATGGCTTTGAGACCGGCGGCCCGTACTTCCTCGGTGTAGCCTTCTTCCTCGGTGGCGTTGCAGACTTCCAACGCCAAAAGGAAGTAACATTCGCAGATGGTATCATTTTCCGCGACGCGGATATGGAGGCCGCCGTCGGCATCTAGATTCAACTCACCGCCTTCGATGTCATGGTCTTTGTAGGCCAAGGAGATCATGGCTTCCACCAAATTTTTGCCGCCGATGTTGCGGGGATCCCCGCCGAGGCCGGCAATGCCCAGAATCTGACGGCCTAAAATCTTCGCCGCCGGGGCGCTACCTTCATTCTTCACAAGATCTTCTTCTGCCATGGAGGAGAAATGCTCCTCCTTCATATCCAGGTAGGTTTTGCCGTCGGAGGAGGCCAGCAGTTCGCTGTCGGCTTCATAGCCCATGGCGCCGAAGATGTAGGCTTCCCAGTCGATGCCGGTGCCGTTGCCGATCTGAGCCGAAAGGCCGAGATAATTTTCACCGCTGTAGAAGCCTTTGGTCTGATACCAGTTCACAAAGCGCTCCCGGGCGGCTTCAGCGTATTCCCGGGCCGTGGCATAAACGGTCACCGGCCGGTAAGCGCGGCTTTCACCGACCTCTACGACCACCCAGTAGTTCCCGGCCTCCAGGTCATCTAAGGAAATGAAGGTTTCCGGGGTGGCAATCTCGCTGCCAACCTGGCTTGCAGTGAGTTCCTGCAGGGTGCCCTCTACCGCCTGGGCCGAGGTGCCGTTTTCCTGGGCGGTGATGTAGAGCTTCACCGGAGTGTCGTCGGCGGTGTTTTCAAAGGTTGCGGCCAGGGGACAATCCATGGCATTGCCCGCATAGTTGGCAATGACCCCCGTTTTAAAAGTTTTCACCTCCGGAGCGGGAGGAGCCAGATGGAGATAAAATATACCGCTCCCAGCTGTATTTATCATCTGACGGGAGTCCCCCGGAGAATAGGTTTCCTTTAACAACGTAGTGTCGATCGTCACCGGTGTGTTCTTTTGACATACGGCGGTATCTGTATACGACCAATCGCCGGTTTCATCAAAGGTACCTGTTTGAAAAATAACGGCCTTTGCTTTTCCGTTATAATATACATAAGTGGTTAATTCATCTCCCTCATGTCCCTCCGGCAATGTTAGGTACAAGTCAAACTTGCTATTATCATCTTCCCACGGTTCAACATAACATGAAATGGTTTCCCCGGATTCCAGCTTCAGCTGGATAGGAGACTCATCAGCCAAGGCGTTAAAGCTGAAACACAACATGAGCATAAGCAAAGCGGTGATAAAAAGAAAGCTCTTTCTTCTCAATACTTTCATCCTCCTTATGGATGGAAGTATGCGGGCCCCAAGGGTCCGCCCTTCCATGATTTGTGTGATGCTCCTTATTCCACGGTAAAGGTGGTGGTGGAGGTAGTGGTGATAATTCCCGACGCATTTTTAGTTCCAACGGCCTTCACGGTGTAGGCGCCGGCGGCGAGGCTGCCGGTGCTGACGGAGACAGTTCCGTCACTTCCCGTAATACCTGAGGCAACCACCGAGGCGCCGTTCAGCACCTGCACGGTGACGCCGCTTAAGGCCGCGTAATCAGTAATGATCCAATCCCAGTTTGATCCTTGGAAGTACTGGTGGGATTCCGTCACCGTGGCGGTGACGGTGCCGTTGGCGTAGGAGGCGTTGGTTCTGGTGAACTTAGCGGCAGCAGAAGAAGCGCTGGGATCGTCAATGAAAAAAGAGACGACATCGCCGTTCTTAATGGTGGCGCTGGCGATGGTCGCGCCCCAGCCCGCGGATTCCATGGGGAAGCCGCCGTTGACGCGGAAGCACCAGCCGCTGTAGCCGGCGCCGGTGCCGGTTTCACTGTTCACATAGGTGAAATAGGTGGAGTTCGCATCAATAAAAACATCTTCACTTTCCCAGAAATAGATGTTGCCACCGGCACTGTTAATTGCCAACATGGCATCGAGGACTTTCTGGGTGCCGCTGGATTTTGCGTTCAGAGACACGGGAACTTCCGTATAAGGGATGTCCACGCCTTCTACGGTAACAGTGACATTGATGGCGTCGGAGGTGGCGTGGGAGCCATCTTGGACATAAGACGCGGGGTATTCCGCGGCAAAGGCGCCGAAGCTGAGGCAGAATACCATGACCAGGGCAAGGGCCAAGATCATAAGTGGTTTTGTTTTGAATAATCCTTTTGTCATGATTATTCTCCTTTCTGAAATAATAAATTTTGTTTCATTACTACATTCTTTTCGTTCTTTGCCCGCAAAAGGTCTTTTCCCGCAGAGGTTCACTTGTATCGTGGTTTTTATGATTTCCCCGAACCGCCGCAGCAAACAGGCTGCCTTTTCAAGTCGAGGGTCATAACAACGAATTGAGCGTATTGCTTTGAAAGAATTTTGGCAACAATGATAAAAATTAAATCTGTTTACGGACGCTCCCTCGGAAACTCCCAAAATGTCTTCCGTAGAACGTAAGGGAGCACCCGGTATGGAATTTTCTAAAAACATAAGAACAGATGGTAGAAGGAAAGAACCATCATGCTCGAAAAAGCGAAAACTTTTCCAAAAGATAAAATAAACATGCCCTTGGAAACGGAAAATTCCACACCAAGGGCACAAAAGGATTCAATTTAGGGATTCCAAATTTGAATCACTAAATTTCCATTTTTTATTTTCATCGGTACTTCCATGACTAAATTCAGAAAAAAGAATGACTTTTTCCCTTTGACAAAGAAGATAAACCAAAGTAAAATAGGAATTGCCCTTGTGGCATCGCGC
This sequence comes from Candidatus Cryptoclostridium obscurum, assembly GCA_904420535.1. GTDB lineage: Bacteria > Bacillota > Dehalobacteriia > UBA7702 > UBA7702 > Cryptoclostridium > Cryptoclostridium obscurum. The sequence continues at coordinate 14,351 of CAJFVQ010000001.1, read as the reverse complement.
TGTGGGCGGGGGAACGTATCCGCCAAGATTCACTCCCCGCGCACGGCGCAACCATTATAAAAGTTATTTGCAAGGCCCGTATTCGGGTCTTTTTTGTGCGTCCAGCGCCGTATCAAACGGCAATCACAGACGATTTATAAAAAAGCATCAAAAAAGTCCGTATCTCCCCACTTGATGAAATACGGACTGAAAACGCCGCCACCAAGAGGAACCCGCCGCGACCCGTGTTCTGACTTCACATCATCGTTGTTCCCCGCCTTCCCAACAGTATCAGTGGCCTATGGGGTTCACTCCGTTTTACAGCACCTTGGTAGTGTTCGGGATTTGCACCCGATTCCGATGGCTGCGGCAATTTTTATAATATACTTTTAGCTGGAATCATAGAGAATCTCTTTGAGATAAGACATATCCCTTACCCCATATCATTGTACATAATTTCGTTTGCTCTTTCCTATCATTCCATAAGTATTTCCGGGTTTAGCATTATTATAGTGCGACAGGATTTATGTGTCAATGAATCGTACTTTCCTTAGGGATTCCATTTTCGCATACAAACAGCCTATCATATCACAAAAAACCGCCTGTTTTTTAACAAAATAGGCGGCTTCTTAAAATATTGGCTCAATCAAAAGCGCATCGCGAAATTACTGAAATAGTAAATTGATAGCAAATTTATGGAAACGATCACAAAGGCAATATGGTAAGGGAATTTCCCCATTCCCGCACGAACCGTTCCAGATCGGCGTAGGAAATCCATAGAGTGGCGGTGTTTTCATTGGGGTGAATTCCCAGGGCCGTGGTATGTTCCAGATCGGCGTCGAGAACCACTTCGACACAATGAGCGTCATCATTGACAATACCCAAAGGAGTGACGGCGCCTTTGGTCAGCCCCAAATATTTTTGGAGCCGCGCTTCGGACGCAAAGGACAGGCCCGATGTTCCCAACATTCCCCTTAACAATTTCAAATCAACTTTCTTATACCCCATGAGAACCACGAGGAAGTGACGTTTCCCTTTTGAATCTTTTAAAAACAAATTTTTTACGACAGATCCGTCTCCTTCCAGTGGCAGCTGCTCCATCTCTTCCATGGTATAAACGGGATCGTGCTCCTCCAGAGTATAAGGGATGCCATATTGGTTCAGGACCGCAAGGGCTTTTTCACGCGTGCTCATGGTTTTCTCCTTTCATTGTCAGCGCTTGGGGATTGAGCGCCAAAAATCGTTTCATGATCTTCTCCAAAGTGTATTGCTCCAATTCGTGCCGAACAGCTATCCCCACTTTTTCATAAGGGTCTGCCAAAACCTGCTGAATATATTTTCCCACAGGACATTGTTCATAAGGGCTGGAATGTATCCCAATCAAACTTTCCACGCCATCATGTTCCACGGCGCAGTAGATCTCCCATAGAGTAATCTCCGACGGTTTGCGGGTTAAAAAGGCGCCGCCGGCGCCGCGCTTCACTTCAATAAGACCGTGCTTTCGCAATCTTTGAAAGATATTGCGAATGGTCACAGCATTACACCCAGTACTGCGGGCAATGAGATCGCTGGTGACTTTGGTTTCTGAACTGTATAGGGCAATCAGCAGCAAGCTGTGGATGGCGATGGAGCATTTGGCACTGTGTTTCATAATATTTCCTCCTTTTTTATCATATCATGATTTTTTTTTAAAGTAAATCCATTGTAGCGGTTGACACTACAATTACTTTAAGATACAATAGATGTAGTTAATAAGACTACATCTATTGGGAGAAAAACATGAAACCTCAAGAAATCAAAAATCCTCCCTCCCACACCGTCATCCTGGCCTGTTCCGCAATGTCGCTTCATGTGGCGGCGGCGCAAAAAACGATGAAGACCGATTTTCCGGTCATTGAAGTTGACAGCAGTCTCCACGAAAACCCAAGCAAAATGCGACAAAAAATCATAGAAACTTTGGAGCAAATGGAGAAATCTATCGATACGGTATTGGCAGCCATGGGGTTCTGCGGCGGCTCTTGGGAGGATATTGCCACAGACAAACGCATCGTCATTCCCAGGGTAGACGATTGTATCACCTTATTGCTCCATACCGATGATACTTGGTACCCAAATTTAAAACAGTGCGGCCATCTCTATTTGCGGGATGACATTGAAGGAAAATTTTCGCCGAAATCCATCAAAAAGAACTTATGCAGTCAATACGGAGACAGCGAAGGCTCCTTTGTTTTTCGTACATGGTTCGGTTCTTATACCAACGCCGATATCATTGACACCGGCGCCTATGATTGTCATTCTGAAGCCTATATGCTGGAAGCTATGGAAAACGCCGATTTAATGGAAGCAACCCTGGATTACGTACCGGGGAGCAATTTGATCTTGGAAAAATTGGTTTCCGGCCGTTGGGATCAACAATTCCTCGTCATCGAGCCGGGGAACACCGTTTCCAACATGGATTTTGTATGAATACTTATCCCCAAAAGCGTTGCGCCCCGTGAGGTTTTTATTTCCTCACGAGGTGCTTTTTTATGACCGTCGTTTCGGCGCTTCGATGTGAAGGCGCTTCATTTTGCTGTATAGGACATTCCTGTGAATATTGAGGTTTTTCGCCGTGGCGGAAATATTGCCGCGGTTTTCTTTCAACGCTGTTAAAATGGTGGCTCGCTCATAATCGTCAATTAAAACATTGAGATCCATTTGTTTGGGCTTTTGGGGTTGGATTTTGATCTCCTTCTTCACCGAAGACAGCATTTGCTCCGGCAAGTGCCGCACGGTGATCTTTTTTTCATCATCGCCGGCTAAGACAACAATGTGCTCTATCAGATGTTCCAATTCTCGCACATTGCCGGGCCAGGGATAACGGGTAAAGACCTCCTCGGCTTCAACGTCAATATCTTCAATGGAGGTGCCGAAAAGCTCGCGACAACGTTGGATGAAATGACGCGTCAATAGGGAACCATCGCCCTTCCGCTCTCGCAGCGGAGGAATCTCAATAACCACCGAAGCAAGACGATAATAAATATCAGGACGAATCATATTTTCCTGAAGCGCCTCGTCGATGTTGACATTGGTGGCGCTGATGATGCGGCAATCTACAGGAATTTCCTCCTTGCCGCCGATACGCCGTACCCGACGTTCCTGAATGGCACGAAGGAGCTTTGCCTGCATGGATTTGGGCATACTGTCGATTTCATCAAGAAACAGCGTCCCCTTCCCCGCTTGCTCAAAAAGGCCCGGTGTGGATTGGGCACCGGTGTAGGCCCCTTTTACGGCCCCAAATAGGGTGCTTTCCAAAAGATTTTCGGGAATGGCGGCACAGTTCAACCCCACAAAGGGTTCATCTTTATAGGCACTGGCGTTGTGAATTCCCTGGGCGAAAAGTTCTTTGCCGGTGCCGGTTTCCCCGCAAATCAGCACGTTGGTTTGAAACCGCGATGCCCTTTGGGCCGCTTTGATGGCTTTTAACATGGGTAAACTTTTGCCGATGATGCTGTCAAGGGAGTAGGTAGTGCCGTTGCGGGAGGGCTGGCGGTCACGACCTTTCAGCTCCTGCTGGAGTTGATAGATACGGGAAATATAATTATCCACCTTGGAAATATCTTTGGAGATAGAAAAGGAACCCTTCACCTCTCCCCGATGCAAACACGGGTAAACGCTGTGATGAACGAATTTAATATTTCCCTCCATGGTAGTGTAAGTAGTTTTTTCATTGACGATAGGCCTCCCTTGGACAATGACCTTATGGTGGTTATCAGTACCGTAGATCTCCGTTTCGGTGCGGCCCAAAACTTCCTCTCTGTTGATGCCGTCGGTAATCTCAGCTTCTTTATTGATAAAAACAATGGCATCGTCTACGGCGCTGGAGGCATAGACCGATTCGGAAATATGATCCAGTATACTTTCTAATAACAAAATATAATCTTGGGTCGAAATATGGCGCTCCATATGTTTCGCCTCCTTAATTTCTCAAAAATGCACAATAAATGTGCATTTTTATTTTTTATAAATTTATTATGCCTAAAATCATTACATTTGTCAATCATCTTATGCACAAATTATAGGCAATATAAAAGAGATTAAGGTTTACTTTTCCTTCTTGTGGACAAAAAAATAAAGCTTATGCTGTGAAAATGTTTAATTTCTTTTGGCACGACTTTTGCAATAAAGAAAGGCGAACGTTCACAAAACATGATTAAGGAGTGAAAACAATGGGAAAACAAAAAAATCGTTATCTGGTCTTGCTGGTTTTAGCCTTGGGAGCCGTAGGGATCTACTTCCTCCCTTACCTTCGCTGGACCTTTTACGATACTCTCTTTGAGGCGGTAGGACTCACCAACACCCAATTTGCCGCCACTTTAAGCGCCTATGGCGTGACTTCCATGATCTTTTATGCGCCCGGCGGTTACCTGGCCGACAAATTTTCTCCCAGAAAAATGTTGACCTTCGCCTTTGCCGCCACGGGGCTGTTGGGACTCTGGTTCAGTACCTTTCCCGGCTTTATTTCGCAGATGATTATTTATTCCCTTTGGGGGATCATCGGCACAGCGTTTTTCTGGTCCGCCATGCTAAAAGTCACCAACGGTTTGGGTTCCGGAGAAGAACAAGGACGGATGTTCGGTCTGCTGGAAGGAGGCCGCGGCGTCGTCAACGTGATTATTTCCTTTGTCGCTTTATACTTTTACAGTAAACTCGGGGAAACCGTTGCCGGAGTTACAGGCATCGTCATCGGCGGCTGTATCCTTTGCTTTTTGGGAGCAGTCCTTACCTGGTTTGTGGTACCCGATAAAATCAACGCCTCTACCGATAAGATTCAATTCAAAGATGTAGGCAAAGTACTGAAACTTCCTGCCGTATGGATTATTGCCATTATTGTTTTGTCTTGCTACAGCGTTTACATTGGCAGCACCTATCTGACCCCCTATATGACGGAAGTTCTCGGCGTTTCCGCTACCATTTCCGGAGCCATCGCCATTGTCCGTTCCTATGTGCTGCAATTCGCGGGCGGACCTACCGGAGGCTTCATTGCCGATAAGATTGGTTCTGTTACCTTTGTAATCAGCGTTTGCTTTGTAATTATCGCCCTGGCTTTGGCAGGCTTCGTAATATTGCCCAGCAATTCCAGTGTGATGATGGTAGCCGTCGTTTTAATGTTACTGTTCTGTGTGGCCATCTTTGCCATGCGCGGTATTTACTTCGCCCCTGTGGATGAGAGCGGCGTTCCCAAAAACCTGGTGGGTACAGCCATCGGCGTGATCTCCGTCATCGGGTTCTTCCCCGACGTTTACATGAACGCCGTCGCCGGTAGCTTGATGGACGCCTTCCCCGGTGCTCAAGGGTATAAATACCTTTTCATCGTAATGTTGGCATTCTCCATTGTGGGGACAGTGGCTTCTTTCATCTTGAACGGCATTGTCAAAAAACAAAAAAGAGCCAAGGCTGAAGCAAAATAAGGCTTGGTTGTCAATATTTCGCCTCTTGTAATATCCCATGAAAAAACAGCCCGGCAGGAGGCAAAATAGAAGCGTTCATTTCTAATTTGTTGCGAAGCATTGAAAAGGAGATTGGATCAATCGACAAAAGAAGAACATTATGAACGAATGAGAAAGGCCATTGCTTTGGAAGAAGGAGATTATGTGCCCTTCGCACCGGGAGTAGGAAATTATTTCTCCCGAGGGTATCACATTTCGATTTATGATTCCATGAAAGATTTACGGACTTGTCTTCCGGGAATTCGAGTGCCCCGGTCCTAATAGTGGATTGGGCTTGGATGACTCCTATCAGATGGATGATCATGAATTCATGTCTGTAGAAGAGTATGATGACCTCATCAACAATCCCGGAGAGTTCTTTTTGACCAAAGTCATTCCAAGGAAATACAAAGCCTTATCGTTTCTCTCGGAATTACAGGTAAGTGATCCTTTGGAATCCATGTTCTTCGGCCAACTGGAAATTTTTGACCGTCCTGATGTAAGGATTGCTTTAGATGCTTTAAAAGAAGCAGGTAGAGCCGCCAAAGTATGGAACCAAGGGTGGTCGGAAATTTTTGCGGAATTTGACAAACAAGGGATCCCTTTGGGTGCCGGAGTTGGCCATCCGTGCCCTTTTGACCTCCTTGCCGACACAACACGCGGTCTACTGAACACTGTTATGGATATTTACTCCTGCCCTGATAAGGTTCTGGCGGCCGTAGATGTAATGACAGAAATTTGCATTAAACAAGCAGTAGGACGAACAAAAAATGCGGGACTCAAGTATCTTTTTATACCGCTCCATGCCGGAGTTGATGAATTTATGAGTCCGGAACATTACAAAAAATTTTACTGGCCGGGATTACAAAAAATGATCTGTGCCCTGGTCGAAAACGATATTACACCCTATATTTTTTGTGAAGGGAAATATCATCAACGTCTTGACATTATTTCCGACGTTCCTCCGGGAAAAGTGATTTATACCTTCGAGGACGTTGACATGAGAAAGGCCAAAGAAACTGTGGGAAAAGTCGCCTGCATTGGAGGAAACCTACCCACATCTCTTTTGGCCTACGGCAAAAAAGAACAGGTTGTTGAAGCAACCAAACGCCTTTTGGATATCGGCGCCCCCGGCGGTGGATTTTTAATGGATTGTTCGATGATCCTGGACAATGCCAAACGAGAAAATCTGGAAGCATGGGAAGAAACCACTCGTCTTTATGGAAAATATTAAAATAGTGAAAAATTAAAAAGGAGCGTATTATGTTAAAGTATCAGATTTTAAACGAAGAAGAAATGAAAACCATTATTGATGCCGGTTACAGAGTCATGGAAGAAGTGGGGATGGATATCCACAACGAACGGGCCTTGGAGCTTTTGAAAAAAGCCGGCTGCGAAGCCGATGGGGTAAGAGTAAAAATCTCCCGGGAAATGGTAGAAAAAGCCATGGAGACTGCCCCTAAAGTCGTCAATGTCTACAGCCGTGACGGAGAGCTGGCCATGGAATTAGGCGGCCGCAACTGCTATTTCGGCCCCGGTCCCACCTGCCCCAACTTCTTTGATCCCGAAACCGGGGAGCGCCGCCCCGCCATCAAACAGGACGCCGCCGACACCGCCAAAGCGGTAGACGCTTTACCCAACATCGACTACGCCATGTCCCTTTGCGTCATTGGCGACCAGACCAAAACCTTGGCCGACGTTCATGAAATTCACGCCATGATCCAGAACACTACGAAACCGTTGGTGAGCTGGGCGTTTAATGAAGAGAACCTGCAAATGATGATCGATATGTGCGCCGCGGCCTGCGGTTCCAAAGATGCCCTCAGAGAAAAACCATTCCTGGTGGTTTACGCAGAACCTACCACGCCTCTGACCCATACCAAAGAGGCCTTGGATAAAGTCATCCTCCTCAATGAAAATGGCGTTCCCTGCATCTACACGCCGGGAATGATCATGGGCGGCACCGCCCCCACCACCATTGCCGGGGCTCTCTCCATCGGCTTGGCCGACAGCCTCACAGGCCTTGTCATCAGCCAGTTGGTGGCTCCCGGAGCGCCCATGATCTGTGGTGCTGCCGGCGGCCCCATGGATATGAAAACCATGCAGCACTGCTACGGCGCCCCTGAATGGATGCTTCTCCACGGCGCTTCAGCGGAAATCTTCCACTACATGGGACTTCCTGTATTCCACGCCGCCGGCGTCAGCGACTCCAAAGTAGTGGATGCCCAATCCGCCACGGAATCCACCATGCAAATCGTCAATGCCCTGGGCACCGGTGGCAACCTCATCCATGACGTAGGATTCATGGATCTTGGCATGACAGGCTCCATTGAACAGCTGGTCATGTGCGATGAAATCATCGGAATGGCAAAACGTCTCTTTGAAGGAATCAAAATTGACAAAGAACAGCTGGCCTTTGATGTCATCAAGGAAGTAGGCCCCGGCGGCAACTTCCTCATGGCGGACCATACTGCCATGCATTTCAGAGAAACCTGGTCCCCGGATCTCATCGACCGCTATGGCTACGCTGCTTGGGAAGCCAACGGCAAAAAAGATATGACTGTTCGCGCTCAGGAAAAAATGCGCAATATCCTTAAAACCCACGAACCCAAGGCTTTGAGTGACGATGCGAAAAAAGCCATCGACGAAGTGTTGGCCAAAGCCGAAGCCGCGGTAAAATAAATATTCTGTCTATAATCTCCTACATTATAAAGCCCTCATGGTCGAATCCATGGGGGCTTTCATCATATCCTTTGAGAACCGCGCGAAGGCAGCTTCGTTACAGACAACAACAGGAAATAAAATGAGCAAAGATCTTTTTGCTGTTCTCATCGGTGCGGTAGGAAAATTCCGGATGCCATTGTACCGCCCACAGGAAACGTGCATTAGGGAGACATACTGCTTCCACCAGGCCATCCTCAGAATAAGCCATGGGCTGCAACGAGGGGGAAAGTTCTTTGACTGCCTGATGATGGTAACTGTTCACAGGGAGAACCTCCTTTCCCAAAAGTTGGTACAAGGGAGAACCTTCCAAAATCTTGACCATATGCGCCGGTCGGTCGTAGGGCGGCGTCTGATGATGAAGGATCTCCGATGGGCGCTCCGTGGGTAGATCTTGATAGAGCGTACCCCCCAGGGCGGCGTTGATGAATTGCAGCCCGCGGCAGATGCCGAAAATAGGCTTATCCCGCCGAAGCACAAGATTGAGCAGGACCGTCTCCATGCGATCCCTAGCCGAAGAACATTCCCCGCATTGCCTGGTAGTCGCCTCACCGTAAACGGCGGGAGAAACGTCATGGCCTCCCGCGAATAAAAATCCATCGCAAAGGTCGGCCAACTGTTCCAACGACGCTTCCTCGTCAACGAGGGGCAGCATCACAGTGACAGATCCCGCCTCCTCCAGTCCTTTCATATATCCCGGCAACATCCAATAACTTTCCCTGGCCGTATCCACCAAGGGCGTAATACCAATCAAAGGTTTTTTCATAGTCGTTTCCTCCGTTCAAAAAAAGACAAAGACCTTCCGAAGAACGTCTTTGTCCAAGAATAGTATACTTTGCCGATGCCCAAATGGCAACTGTTTTTTCGGCTTTTGGACTTTTTATTGAGAATTTTTCCATACTGTTTTTGTTGTTTACCGCTGATTCATGATCGCGTAAAAGCCCGACGCCCCTTTGTTTCTTCTGTGAAAGAGGACAAACGTCATTTCCCCAAAACGCAACGAGCCAATCCCCTCGCTTTCCCCGGAATTTTATGGTAGAATATTTCATAGAAAATGATCACAAAGAAATCAGAGATGAAGTCATGAACACAAAAATCGATATTATTTCCGGATTTTTGGGAGCGGGGAAAACCACCTTCCTGAAAAAACTTTTAAACGAAGCTTATCCGGGAGAATCCGTGGCCCTGCTGGAAAATGAATTCGGCGAAGTTGCCATTGACGGTGATCTCTTAAAAGACAGCAACTTCGTTTTAAAAGAAATCTCCAACGGTTGTATTTGCTGTACCCTCCAGGGAAATTTTATCAGCGCCATTCATGAATTGCAGGAGACGCACCACCCCCAACGCATCGTCATCGAGCCCACGGGATTGGGGCGCCTCAGCGATATTTTCCGTGCCTGCAACAGGGCGGCGGAGAATTGCCCCGTCGTTCTCAATGCTGCCATCACCGTGGTCGACGGAACCTCGGCCTTGGAATATCTCGATGATGCACCGGAATTCTATGAAAACCAAATTGCCCAAGCCGGTGCAGTGGTGGTCAGCATGACCCAAAGAGTCTCAAAAAAAGAAGTCGCAGCCATTGAGGAAAGGATTCGCCACCTCAATGCCAACGCTCCCATTTTCACCCGAGACTGGCGGGAATTAGATGCCATGGAGGTTTTAGTCCTGGCGGAAACAAAGGGATGCGCCGAAGATCCCAAACCAACGACCACAGAAAAAAATCCCTTTCGTTCTCTGGCTTTTCGTGTCACAAGGCCCTGGAAGGAAAGGGATCTGAAAGAATTTTTTCATCGCATGATTGCAGGAGATTTCGGTAAAATATACCGAGGGAAAGGATTTTTCCCCGCCGGGAAAAGAATGTTAAAGGTGGATTTGGTGGGGCGCCGCGTCGACGTCACCGATTTTCCCCAAAAGACCCGGGGAAGGTTCGTTCTCATCGGCAAAGACATGAATGCCAAAGCCTTATCCTCATTCCTGCACCATGGCAAAATTGAACAAAAGGAGTCGCCCAATGTACCGTAACAAATTAAGAATCGGCAGCAGTGCCGTGGGACGTGACGGCCGCCTACGCATTACAAATGCCGTCGATTTCATGCAGGACTGCGCTTGTTTCCACCTGGAGGACAACCCTGTTTTGTCCCGCTATTTCCGCGAGGAACACTGCGGAATGTATTTGATTTACCGCCAGGTAGAGATCGTAAGCCGCCCTTACTATAATGAAAAGATCACCGTGGAAACGGCAACCTTTCAATGCAATCGCGCCATGGGAAGCCGCAATACCCGCCTTTTGGACAGCGAAGGGAAGGTTGCTGTCATAGACTATGAGATCGGCGCATTTGTGGATTTGAACAGAGCCGCTATGATCCGGGCCCCTCAAGAGGTCGTAGACGCCATTCCCATGGAACCACCCATGGAAATGGAACGACTGCCCAGAAAAATACAGCTTCCTTCTGGCGAAGGGAAAAAAGGTTCCGCGTTTACGGTGCCCCGTTGCTATATTGATAACTTCGGCCACATGAACAACAGCAAATATATTGAGGTGACAGAACCGCTGCTGCCCCATGATTTTGAAATTGCCAGAATTCGGTTGGACTTCCGCACGGCGTTATTGGAAGGGGAAACCGTTACTCCTTATATCTACGACCAGGGAAACACGGTAACCGTGGCTTTGATGGGAGAGGACGACTCCCATAGCAAAGCGATCATTGAATTCCGCTCCAAGTCCTCCCAATCAAAATAAACAAAATCTAAAAAATTTTCTCAAACCGAGAAACAAAACTACGACCGGCGTAAAACCTACGCCGGTCATTTATCTTTTCATTGCCGCAAAAGTGATTTCCTATACGATGAAAGATATCATTCCCCATGGATTTGGATGGTTCCCGTTAAATTGCGGATCTGATCCGTCCCTTCCACGGCCTGCCCCAAGGCATATAAATTCGGATTTTCGCTGTATTCTCCGTAAAACATCACCACATCGCCCCAGGGAGCATAGTAAGCCAAGGTGCCGATTCCCGTATTCGCTGTGGGTGTATCAGTAACATCCAAAGCCTCAGGATAAAAAATCTTTTCATTGGTACTATAATCTTCCACGGCAACAGTAAGAGGAAGTTGACGATACAAATCTGTTGCCGCCGGACTGTCGTTGAGTTCAAAAACAACGACATTCCCATTCTCATCCTCGACGCGGATCCGCGGAGGAGCCGTTTCGGCCCGGGATTCGCTTTCCGTTGTGTCGGCGGCAGGTTCCGTATTTTCCTCAGTTTGAGAAGACGGCGCGCCGCAAGCACTCAAACAAAAGGAAAAAATAAGAAGTGACAGTAACACGACCCATCGTTTCATAGACATTCCTCCTTCGCGTTTTGCCGAACATCATTGTTTCGTGACGGCGTCAATACAGGAAATAGCGTTCAAAGTGCGGGGAAAACCGATGAAGGGCAAACACTGGGTGATGGCGGCGATGAGGGTTTCACGGGTATTTCCCACGCTGAGATTGGCAGCGGCATGGGCCTTGGCCTGGGGTTCACATCCGCCCAAACAGCAAATGGCGCAAAAAGTGATCAGCTCCCGCATCTTTAAATCCAGGGTTCCCCGAGTATAAAAATCACCAAAACAATAGGCAGAAAGAGCGTCCTGAATATGCTGTAATTCCTGTGGCGCTGAAGACCGCATAGAATCAATATTTTCTTTTCCAAAAATTTCCCGCTGAACGCCGAGGCCTTTGGCAAAGCGCGTTTCTTCTGTCACGGTCCCTTGTTTCGCTTCGGGGCGGGAAATACCGGCGGCGCCAAAGGCTTTGTTCACTTCCTTCAAGGCGTCGTGCACCGTTTCCAAACCGATGTAGGGCGCGCATTGATAAAGAGTCTCTTTGATCTCTTCCGGCTTTGCGCCCCGATCCAGTGCTGCCAAGGTATATTTTTCTATGGCGCCCAAGTTGCGACAGGTTGTCAGCGCTGTGAGACAAATGAGCGATTTTTCCACATCGGAGAGTGAACCGAAGGGCAAAATCTCTCCACACAGGAACCGCTGAGCGATCTCTTCAAATTCCGGGTCAAAATCATCCTCCAAAAAAGACTGCCCCCGAAACCAGTTCTTTTGATTTTGTTTTGTCTGTTCCACTCTGCTCATGATACGTTCCTCCATTTTCAAATTTTTTGATTTCCCGTTGACCATACGTGTTCTTCTTTGGAAGCGGCCGCTGTATTTTGCGCCATTACCCCTACAAGACGGTGAGGAACATAGGGCTCTTCCAAATACGTCAATTCCTCCCGGCTTAGGGAAAGGTCCACGGCTTTGACGGCGCCTTCGATTTGAGGAAGCTTCGTAACGCCTACCACAGGCGAAGTAACTTTGGTCAAAAGCCAAGCCAGAGAAATTTCCGTCATGGAAACGCCGTGTTTTTTTGCCAATTCCGCCACACGGTCGATGATCTCCCGATCCTGGGCGGCGGTTCCGTCGTATTTTAGGCGGGCGTAACTGTCTTCTTGGAGCCGTTTAGAGGTTTCGCCGGGATGTTTGGAAAGTCGTCCTCCGGCCAGAGCGCTGTAAGGGGTCATAGAAATACAATCCTCGGCGCATAATTTTGCCATTTCCCGTTCTTCCTCCCGAAATATAAGATTATAATGCCCCTGGACCGACACGAACTTGGCAAAACCTTCCTGTTCCGCCAGGGCGTTGGCCTTGGCAAGTTGATAGGCAAAACAGTTGGAAATACCGAGATAGCGTACTTTCCCCGCCTTGACCGCTCGATTCAATCCCTCCATAATATCATAAAGGGGGGTTTCGTAGTCCCACATATGGTAAATATAGAGATCCACATAATCCGTGCCGAGATTTTTCAAACTTTGGTCGAGAGATTTCTCGATATGTTGCTGTCCTGTGATTCCGGCAGCGATCTCCTGCTGCGTACGAGGCAAAAATTTTGTGGCGATGACCACCTCGTCTCGATTTGTGAAATCCCGCAAACTGCGGCCGACGTATTGTTCGCTGGTGCCGTTTTGGTAGCCGATGGCCGTATCGAAAAAGTTCACACCCAGTTCCAGCCCACGCTTGATGATCTCACGGGAATGGGGTTCATCTACGGTCCAAGAATGTTGCCCGTTGTTTGGGTCGCCAAATCCCATGCAGCCCAGGCAAATACGGGACACCGTTAATTCCGAAGTTCCTAATTTGGCATATTGCATTTTTCTTCCCGCCTTCTTTCTTCTGAAATCATTTGGCAACGCTTTTACCCCAAGAATTTGGTTTGCCGCGTTTTACGGCGGAGTTCATGGCGAAGGTAGTCCAAACGATCCAACTGCTTCTCCCGGCAATGAATTGCATCCAAAACGGCGGCGCGTTTTTGATCCAATATTTGCAGCCGCATACTCTCCGTTGCCTCCCCTTTCAACTGCAATCCCAGGTAGAATTTGACCTCATCGGCGGTGAAACCGATGTCATATAAGGTCATCATCAAGCTTAACTGTTCCAAATCTCCATGGCCGTATTGCCCCGGGCCTTTGGATTGTTTCAATCCCCAGCCCTCATACTCTCGCAAGATTTCCATGGGGATACCGTATCCCTCGCTGACTTCGTGAATTGTCATGATTTCGCGTTACCTTCCTTCCGATTACAATCTCATTGTAACGCCGCTCTCATGATATGTCCAATGCCTATATTGAATCCGAAGAAATGCTTAAAATGTATTCCTTTATGAATTTCATAAATTGCCTTGTGGCGACGGAAACGGCCTGTTCTTTTTTCCAGGCGAGGACCGCGCCGGTTTCCAACCGCGGGGCAAGGGGTACGAAGGACAAACCATCATATCCGCTGTCCAGCGCGAAGCAGAGCGCCGCGCCAACTCGATGTTTGACCATGTTGGCCGCATTGAGCAGGAGGTTGTATGTGGCGGCGATTTCCAGGCCGTCATAGTATTCCCCAAACCAACCGGCCAACTCATTTTTTACAATTTCCCGTTTTACCATAATCAGAGGGGTCTTGGCCAAATTCCCGGTGCGCCAAAGGGGAATCCTCCCGCACCAAAACGCCCCATTGTTCCTTTTGGGGCATACGGATAAATTCATATTTGCCGATATCCACAGGCTCCATCAGCAAACCAAAATCCAACAGGCCTTTTTCAATGCGTTCTTTGATATCGTCGGCATTGGCGCTGTAAATATTGAATTGCACCAGGGGATGCTCTTT